>JBMLPO010000191.1:5211-12879 GCA_049242065.1 Bacteroidia bacterium | reverse complement strand
GTTCTAAGTACTATTTGGAAAAGGGGAGAGGGAAGTCGAAACTTCATAAGTGGTTTTATGAGCAAGAGGCCACACGTTTTAGGAGTTTTGAGAATGTACTCAATCAGGCAAATTTGATTTTAACCATGTCGCCAAACGACTATGCTAATTACAGTTTAAAATTCAAACAAAAGGTTCATTATTTGCCATCATTCCATTCTGAATCAACTTATAGTGTCCCAGAAGGAACTGGTCACTATTGTTTGTTTCATGCCAAACTCGATAAAAAAATAAACCATGAATCAGCCATGTTTTTAATTGAACATGTGTTTAATGAACTTCCATTCAATTTAATTATCGCCGGGAATGGTGCTCATAAAGCCCTGCGTAAGACCATTCAAGATTATTCAAATGTTCAGTTAATAGAAAATCTAACAGGGGATGATATCAGAAAGCTAGTCAAAGAAGCTCAAGTGAATTGTATTCCTGCCATTCGAACAACTGGCATGAAGCATTTTTTACTTCATTTGTTCTTTAATGGTAGGTATATTGTTACTTCTGAAAATGAGCTAGAAGGAATGGGATTTGATGGCTTGTTTGAATCGGCCAAAAATCCTTATGAGTGGCAAACAAAAATTTCTGAACTAATGTCTAGACCCCTCCAAGAACAAGAGTTTGAAGCAAGGTACAATCAATTAAACTTGCATTACAACAACCGTTTTAATGCAAGTGTTTTGTATAGTTTAATACTAGAAGACAAGCCTATTGATATGGGATGAGTTTTCCTCCTTCGCAACGAATAACTTTTGCAGGGAATTTTTCTATGAGTCTGTAATCATGTGTGGCCATTAATACAGTATTCCCTGAAGCGCTCAGCTGGTGTAAAAGGGATAAGATATCATCACTGGTTTTTGGGTCTAGATTGCCAGTGGGTTCATCAGCAAGAATTACATCAGGTTTATTTAACAAAGCTCTAGCAACGGCTAATCTTTGTTGTTCTCCTCCCGATAATTCAAAAGGCATTTTGTGTAATTTGGTAGATAATCCAACCAAACTTAAAACTTCCTCAGCCCTCGAAATTTTTTCTTCTTCATTGGTCCATCCAGTGGCATTCAGAACAAAAAATAAATTTTCTGCTACATTTCTATCGAACAACAATTGAAAGTCTTGAAAAACAATTCCTAACTTCCTTCTCAAAAACGGAATTTCTTTCTTTTTCAGGTTGTCCAAATGAAAACCTGCAATTTCTCCCAAACCTTTTTCGAGCTTTAATTCGCCGTATAGCGTTTTTAATAAACTACTTTTTCCACTGCCTGTTGTACCAATTAGGTAAACAAACTCACCCGGATAAATTTTCAGGTTCAAATCAGACAAGATTAAATTGTCTTGTTGAAAAATATGAACCCCTTCCAGTTTTATGATTGGCTGAATTTCACTCATTTGAATTCGATTTTTGTCATTTGGCCAAAAGGAATTTCTTCCATTTTTTGCTTAATTAATTCTATGTGTTCCCCAAGGCCACATTTCTCTAAAGCCCGCTCCGGTCGGTCGGTTCGGGTATAACAGATGAGGGTAAAATGCTCATCTCTGACTTGCAGATAGTCGGGAATTTTTGCCTTCCCTTTGATTTTGATAATATACAATTGATAAAAATTAGGTGAACTTTGTTCCAAATAAAGTATAATTGCACCACAAAATTAAGATACAATGAAGGATTTTGCACAAAAACTTCTCCCTATGACAATTGCAGGCTCTTTGTTCTTAGGAGCATGCAGTGGACCAACCAACTTTACTAAGAACATGTATTCCGTTAATCCTGATCCATTAGAGATGAAGGGTGACTCAGTTTTAGTGAGCATTAGCGGAAATGTTCCACCCAAATCAATTGGCTCTAAAGCTGTTGTAACTTTCCAACCTTATTTAAAAACCGTTGATGGCGGTGAAATTAAGTTGAAAGAAATCACAGTGAAAGGTCCTAAAGCAAAAGCCAATGCAGACCAAACTGTTGATAACAAATTAGGTGGAAAGATTTCTTACACAGATAAAATTCCTTATACAGCCAATTTACGCAGTGTAAAATTATACCCACGCTTCACTTATCAGGGCAAAGATGTTCCTGTTTCAAGTGATTTGATGGTTCAAGGTACTATTGCTACTGCAGGTTTGGTACAATTCAAAAATGAAGTGTTTATGATTGGTGACAATTATAAGCCTGAAATGTCAAACAAATCAGTTGCTATTTATTTCCCAATGGATGTTGCGAAATTCAATCCGAATTTCAAACAAGGTAAATTGGTAAACAACAAAGCACAAATTGCTGAATTGAAGAACCTTCTAAAGAAAGATCCTAATTGGGTTATTAGAGGTATTTCTATCAATGCAACTGCATCTCCTGATGGTGAACTTTCTAGAAACAATGATTTGTCAAAAGGTCGTTCAGAAAGCACATTTGCTTATTTCAAAAAGGAATTAAAGAAAATTGGTTTCACAGAAGCTAACGACAGCAATTTTGCTATGGGTTATATGTTAGCAGAAGATTGGAAAGGATTTGCTGCTGAATTAAACAATTCAAATTTTGCTGACAAAAACGAAATGTTGGCTATCGTTAACAATACAAGTATTTCTGATGAAGAGCGTGAAGGATTATTGCGCAGAAATCATGAGAAATCTTGGAAAATTGCTGCTGATAAAATCCTTCCTAAATTAAGAAGATCAGAATTGGTTTTATTAGGTGCTAAGCCATTTAAAACAGAAGCTGATTTGATGAACTATTATGGTAAATATGATCAATTATCAAACGATGAATTGTATCATTTAGCCATCATCTCTACAGATGATGCTAGAAAAGCTGAAGCTTTAAATGCATTCAATGCTCGTAATACTGGAGATTGGAAAGGTTATTGTGAATTAGCTGCTCTTCAAATTAAACAAGGTAATTTAGATGAGGCTGCTAAAAACTTAAATACTGCAGACGGAATCAGCCCTAAAAATGGTAAAGTATTAGCTAACAAAGCAAGCATTGCTCGTTTAAAAGGTGATATGGCTGGAGCAGAAGCTTTATACATGGAAGCTTTAAATGCAGGTGAAAATACCAATTACAATTTAGGTTTAATTGCTATTAAAAAAGGTAACTATCCTTTGGCAGTTTCATTGATGCAAAAAAGCGGTAAATCAGATTTCAATACTGCTTTAGCTACTTTGTTAAATGGTGATGCCAATGGTGCTAAAACCGCTATCGATAATATGGATACTGATAAGTTAACTTGGGATTTATATTATTTAAGAGCTGTTTGTGGTGCTAGATTAAACAACCAAGATGTGGTAACAACTAACTTAGCTCGCGCGGTATCTATGGATGCTAAAGCTCGTACAATGGCAAAAGACGATATGGAATTCCGTAACTTCTTCAGCAATCCTTTGTTCGAAGCTGCTATTCGTTAGTCAATAGACAATTCACATTATACATGGAAAAGGTTCCGGTGATACATTCATCGGTACCTTTTTTTTATACCTAAACTTTCGTATATTTATCAAACATTGAATCCTATAAATCCATACGACTTAAAGACTTTGTTTCAACAAAGTTTACAAGCATTTGTCATTGTATCAGATGAAGTTTTATTACTTGATATCAATGCACAAGCAGAGAAATTATTAGGCTATCACCGTTTGGAGTTATTGAATAAATCTTTACTTCAGCTAGTTGTTAATCCTGAAGAATTTAAACAACGATTAGATTTTTTAGAACCTGGATTTGAATCTGCCATCAAAATTGAGATTCAAATGATTCCTAAAAATGGGGCTAAAATTTGGGTAGAATGTTTGATAAATAAGTTAAATATTGAATCTAAAAACAACTGTTTAATTACATTAAAAAATATAACTCCTTATATCGAACTAGAAAAGAAATTTGCAGATACACAAAAACGTATCAGTGATTTTGGATTTCTAACCTCACATACCTTAAGATTACCTATCGCAAACATCATTGGTCTGAGTTCTTTATTTGATGAAGAGGGGATGGACCAAGAGAATAAAAATGAACTCATCAGTAATTTAAAAACCTCAGCCCTTCAATTAAATGAAGCAGTTCATCAGTTGAATAATGTGATTCATTCATTGAAATATTTTAATGAGAAAAGTACCTTTTATAAAACAGGAAGACGTCCTAATCTCATTATGCTTGTTGATGATGATCTGATCAATAATTATGTAAATAGAAAACTCATCCAAAAGTTCGATGAGCGCATTACCGTTATCGACCTCAGTTCTGGGCAGCAGGCAATTAGTAAACTACAATCGGGAATTATTTTGCCTGATATACTCTTTTTAGATTTATCAATGCCAATTTTTGATGGCTGGCGCTTTTTAGATGAATTACAAAAACAACCTATACAAGATTGCAGGGTAATTTTATTATGCACCAGTATATCAAGTAATGATATCATCAGAGCAGGAAATTATCCTTTTGTTGTTGATATAGTTGAAAAGCCCTTGAGTTTAGAAAAGCTTCAAGCTCTAATCTATCCAGAGCAGAACCAATAAATCAGGACGACTTAATTATACATCCTCCATTTCACCCCAGTTCTTAAGGCTCTAATTGGGAGTGGATAGTTAGGTGTATAATAAAATCCTCCATTCATCCAATCCATATTGGTATGTTCTAGTTTTATAAATAGAATAGCTTTTTTGATTTCTCCCGTTAAGAATACGTCAATCATTGGATAGTTTCCAATTGCTACTTTATCTTGTAAATAAAAGGCACGTGCTGCAGGATTCCAGGCATTGCCATAATAACTTGTATTAAACCAACAATCGGCACCCAATTGAAACTTCAGTGCCTTTTTAAATAATTGACCACTCACATACCATCTCAACTTTGCGCTGAACTCTGGCAATCTGATCAAAGAGCTGCTGCTGGTTTGGTATAAGAGTGAGTTTTCAAGAAATAGAAATCCCCATTGAAATGTTTTATTCAATGAAAGTGAATTCACCGATATCACTTCATTGGTCTGAACAGGCTTTACTTCTTTTCCAAAATAAACCCAATTGTTTAATAAATAACTGTTGAATTCAAGATTGAAATTATTTCTAAAACGAATGGTACTAAAACTACCTCTGATTCTACTCACATTGATTTTAGAGTAATCGTTGTTCCAAATAAAGGGGTTCGAGCGATAGTTTAATAATACCTCATCTGCTTTGTACAAATAGTTGCTGAAAGCACCTGTAAAATCTAATCCTTTGAATAGTAGTTTCAGTTCTGCATGTGCTTGGAAATCGCCAATATTATAGCCCAATAAACACAATTGTCCTTTTAATTTTAAACCGATATCAGTTTTAGATTTTGGAACTCTTTCCATTACACCATCAGCAATAACATTAAACTCATTTCTAAATCCTGAATAAGTATGAATGCCTATGTTTTGTAAATTGATTCCAGTCTCTGCAAATAAATCCTGTTTCTCATTGGTTTTCCATGTTCCAAAAGCCAATCTGTTATTGAGTACTTTCTTTCCAACCGAATCTGAAAATACAAGATTGCTATCCAATAAATAAGCAGGAAACAGATAAGCGCTGTCGCCAGAAATATTATCGAAAAAATATTGTTCGTTTTCGTAATTAAGCGTATGCGAAAGATAGGCTACAGGACTAACTTCATAGATTGAATCCTCGTCTTCTGTAATATTCAAAGATGTTTTACCAAGATAATAGTATTGACGAGATTGAAAGTTCATTTGTTTAAAACGACTTTGAGAACCATTCAAATAAACAGGTACTGATTTATTTGTTCCTGTTAATGTCTCAAATAATGAATCGCTTTGTATGCCTCCATTTTCATCATGGACACCTCTATTCCAATTCATATTGGCCAATAGTCTGTACTTTTTACTTTTACTGTAATAGTTTGTATGAGCCTGGGTAAAATACCCTGATGTAAATTGTCTTAAGTAAAAACCATCTTGAGTAATTCTAGAAAAATCCACACCAAAGTTCAAACGCGGAGTAGCATTCACAGCAAATTTGGCATTCAACATCAATAAAGCATTAGGTCCTTGTGTATAGGCAAAATCTGCTACTGGCACTCTGGTATTGTAATATCTAGCTGTTTCAGGTCTTTTAAAATAAATGGAATATGGATTTTCACATAAATTAAATCCAGTATTTCTATTGATTTGAAATTGTAAGTTTTGAGCAGGACTTAAAATAAATCCCAAATCCTGAAATGCAATTAAATTCCTATATAATGGATGATAAATTTCATTTGAGGATAGGGTAGTATCTTCAAAACTCCAGTTTAATCCGCGATTAATTTGTTGTTCACTAGCATACCTGCTCAAATGTTTAACAGGCTCTGCTTGTTTAGTTTCACTTTGCGCCTTGCTTGTGAATTGAAGGCTCAAGAGGAGTAAGAGGACAATTATCGGTTTCAATGAATCTTATTCTGTTTTAATCAGTTTGCTTACTTGTCTAAAATTTTGATTGCTCAATTCCAATATCAAATATCCTGCCGTAATTGCTGAACAATCCAATTCAAAGGTAGCTTCATGAACCTGTTTTTGCAAAAGTACTTTACCAGAAAGATCACAAACTTTGAGCTCAAGTGGATAGCTCATATTATTTCCTAAATCAAAATACAATTTGTTTTGAAGCGGATTGGGCCAATATTTCCATTCGTTTTGATAGGATCTGCTATCTAGTGAATTTATAATTGTACTGTCTCTTCTTAACATGAAAATTCCTTCTCCCATATCACTCACAGCGATGTTACCTGAAGGGAAAAAAGGATATACGCCCCAACAGCCTTTCCATCCATCATAAGAAGGTGGAGGATAACTAGAAGTATGGTAATAAGCTGCAACACTGATCTGCTCTTTGTTTTTTAGATTGAATATATAAAATCCATCATGGTAATAAGATACATAAGCCTCATCTCCTATAAAATAAGCATTATGAGCAGTGGCAGCATCGTTGCTATGAAAAGAATTCTTCCATATCGGATTTCTAATATCTGAAATATCGTATAATTTGATGTCTAATCCTCCGGGGATTTCATCTGTAAACATCAGGAATTTACCTGTTGCATCCACCCAACTGCTATGGTTATAACCATTTTGAGGGTATTGAGAAATAACTGAAATTAACTTTTGGTCTTGTAAATTTCTTAAATCAAAAATGTATAAGCCGTTGTATTCTGTTGAACAAAAAGCGGTATCATTTCTCACAAAAACTTCATGAACATTTCTAAATGAAGCAGAACCATCTCCGAATGTGGGAACCCTTAAACGACTAATCCAAGTTGGCTTTTCGGGGTTCTCCAAACTCATGATATCCATGGCAGCTACACCTCCCGATTTTAATCTATTGATGCAAAGATAAAGTCGTTTACTCTTTGCATCTATAAATATACTATGCGTATTAAACGACAAGGAATCGCTATCATAAACCAAATGAACTGAATCAGGTAAATACTGTAAATCAAAAACCTGCAAACTACCCGGAGTTCTGTTATCACTTACACAATAAACATAATGACTATAACATTCATAATCCCTGTTTACCACATTCGTTGAGCGACCACTTTTTACATCGCAGAGAACCATATTTTCGGGATTGCTTACATCAAAAAAGTAAATGCTATCTGTTGTGCCAGCAATCACATATTCTTTTTTATTGATGGTATCTACC
>JBMLPO010000191.1:0-5201 GCA_049242065.1 Bacteroidia bacterium | reverse complement strand
TCTACCCAGCCTGTTAAATCATTCCAGACTTGGTAATTATCTAGTTTAGGTAAATTGGGATTATGGTAATGATCTAAGTACTTAATTTTATAAGCTTGGGCATTTACCGATATGCGGCATATTGAAATAAGCCCTAATATACAAATCAATACCCATTTAGATTTCATTCGCTTTTAATCAGTTTTTTGATACTTCTTTTGTTACCTTGATAGATAACAATAAAATGAATGCCAGGTTTTAATGTTGGTACCTGAACAACTTGTTCGATAGGTTGTGTCAATTCCAATTCTTTTTCACCTAAAGGATTCATAATTTCAATCTTGATTTCTCCTTGATTTTGAATTCCTGATTGAATCATAAAAGATTCTTTCACTGGATTAGGGTAAATAGTAAAACCATTAGAATTACTTTCAACTTCACTATTGCCAACTAAATCAGAATCAACTTGAAGAACAAATATCCCATTGGTTAAGTCACTTGCCAATACCAATTTACTTGGAAGAAAAGGATAAATACCCCAGCAGCCCTTGTAACCGCCATATACTTCAGGTACTTCAAAATGCGTATCATACCAAGCTGCCATTTGAGGATTACTTGGATCTTTGATATTGTATATTCTTACTCCATCATGATAGGATGAAACATAAGCAAAATCGCCCACCCAAATAGCATTATGAGGCATCGCAAGTTGATTGGAATTAAACTGACTTACAAATTGTGGTTCGGAGAAATTTTTCAAATCAAATATTTTGATATCCAATCCCATGTTTTCATCGGTGAACATCAAATAACGACCAGATTCATCCAGCCATGAACTGTGGTTGTAACCTTGATCTGGATAACTAGTAATTGATGTAAGTAATTTTTGGTTATTCAAATTAGTTAAATCAAAAATGAACAAACCTGCTTCCTCACAACTCAAATACACTGTATCATGGCGGGCATACATTTCATGAACCTTGTTGAAGATAGGATTGCCATTCGGTTTGGAGGGAACTTCTAATTTCGCTAGCAATTCGGGCTGTTCAGGATTGTTTAAACCCAGGATATCCATGGCAGAGAATCCACTTGGTTTTGAGTTCATACACATATACAATCTTTTCGACTCAGGATCGATTGAAATGGTATGTGTGAATTTCCCTAAAACATTACTTGAATAAACTTCATGCACCGAATCTGGTAAATAACTCAAGTCGAATATTTGTAATTGACCATCTCCAAATCCTTGATCAGAAACACAGTAAGCATAGTGAGAATAAGTTTCATAATCGCGGTTTCTAACAAAGCTCGATTTGCCTGATTTTACTTGCACTAGCTTCATTTGTGTAGGGATACTGATATCAAAAAAATAGATAGAATCTGTTGTTCCACAAATGATGTATTCTCTGCCATTGGTAGAATCATGCCAACCAGTAATATCATTCCAGATATCTGTTCCATCTACCTTAGGTAAATCAGGATTATTGTATTGAGCAAGTTTCTGTATTTTATAAGCTTGAACTTGCGCAAATAGGGGACTTGAACTTATACAGATACAAATACAAACAGCAAGTTGTTTAAACATAAGAGTTTAAAATTGGTATCTGTAAGTATAGTGAATTTTTGTGGTTTTTGCGCCGAGTGAATGCAATAATGAATGCATTTTAGGATTAAAATCACCTATCCAAGCTAATTCTGCAGTTTTTAGTTTTGGATGTTTTTGCATCGATTCATAAAAACGCATGATCATACCTGTTTCTAAACCTAAGTTATGGTATTGAGGAATCACACCAAATACAATTCCTCTCACCCTGCTGATATCACCAAATTTTCTAAACCATAGGAATTTTATCTTTCCCCATAAATCGAGTTTACCATTGAGATGTTTGAAGATTTGATTGACATCAATAACGTTCACAAAAAATCCAGCGGGTTCTCCATTTGCATAAACAAACCATATGGCATCTTCCATTAATATGGGTTTTAATGAACGCAAGGTACTCTCAATTCTTTCTCTTGTAATTGGAACAAAATCCGCTCTACTAGCCCAAGCTAAATTGTAAATATGGATAAAGTCTCCCGCATACTTTTCAAGTTGGTTCATTTTAAAATGCTCGAAAGTGTAAGCGGGGTTCGACATCACCCTTGATGCTAATTTAGAAAAACGATCATAGTTGAAATCATTGTAAGTAATTTCAGAAGTGGTTTGCTCAGTTATTCTTAGAAAACCAAAATTCTCAAACAATGATTGGTAGTAGGGAAAATTATAATTTTCTTGGTAAGATGGATTTTTGAAACCGGAAACCATGAGTCCCCAATATTTATCTTTTTCCCCGAAATTTACTGGACCATCCATCGCTTCAATTCCGAATGACTTTAGCCAGTTAACACAAGTTTCATACAATAAATTTGCTGCTGCTTGGTCGTTGATACATTCGAAAAATCCCATTGCACCAGTTTTTTTCTCTCCAACTAAGAAATATTTTTCATTGTAAAAAGCTGCAACACGGCCAATCGTTTTATTTTTATCATTGACCAAAATCCATCTTTTGGCGTTTCCGCCTTTAAAATTGGCATTCAGTTCCGGATTAAAAACATCCTCAATGTCCTGATCTAGCGGGCAAACCCACTCAGAATCTTGTTTATACAAGCTTTTTGGCAGATTTAAAAAATCCGAAATCAGCTTGTTATTATTCACTTCTACTACTTTCATTTCACAGCGAAGAAATAAAGAGATTTTTAATTCCACAAGGAACACTTTTGCGCAATCGCAATTGTTTGTTTATTTTGCCTGACAAAATAAGGATTGATTATGTTGAAAATTGGAGACAAATTACCTGAATTCAGGTTAAAAGGATTTGATAATAAGTTCTATACTCATTTTGATTATGCGGATAAGTATGCGCTTGCCATCGTATTTACCTGCAACAGTTCTGAGATTTCTAAGGCTTATGCCAAAAGATTAATCAACTTGTTTGAAAAATATGAAGATGATAATTTGGGAATTGTAGGCATCAATTCAAATGATGCATCGCAATCACCTGAAGATAGTTTTGAACTAATGCAAGCTGCCGCCAATCATTATGGATTAGGAGATTTACATTTCTTATTCCTTCATGATGAAACCCAAGAGGTGGCTAAAACATTTGGTGCACAAGTAAATCCTGAAGTATTTCTTTTCAATAGAAAAAGAGAATTGGTTTACAAAGGTGCTATTGATGATAGCTGGCAAAATGAAGCAATGGCTACTGCTGTTTATCTAGAAGAAGCTATTGAAGAAGCATTAGACGGAATGGAAATTGATTATCCGGAAATTCCGGCTGTAGGTACCCCAATTATCTGGAAGAAATAAAAGTGGAATTAACTCATTCAGTTGTCATTATTACGGGGGCCTCATCAGGAATTGGTGAGGCCTCTGCTTATGCTTTTGCTTCTAGAAAGTGTAAGGTGGTTTTGGCTGCAAGATCTATTGATAAGCTTCAACAAGTTCAAGCAAATTGCCTCAAATTAGGTGCGGAAGTTTTATTGGTTCCTTGCGATGTGGCAAAAGAGTCGGATTGCAAAAACCTCATTCAACAAACGATTGATAAATTTGGAACTATTCATGTATTGCTAAACAATGCAGGAATCTCTATGAGAGCCTTGTTCTCAAAACTCGATTTAGTTGTATTGAAACAAGTCATGGATATTAATTTCTGGGGAACTGTTTACTGTACTAAATATGCTTTACCTTATTTAATCAACGAAAAAGGAAGTGTTATAGGAGTGAGCTCAGTGGCTGGTATCAAAGGTTTACCCGGTCGTACAGGTTATTCAGCTTCTAAGTTTGCTATGAATGGATTTATGGAAGCTTTACGAATAGAAAACCTTCCTAATGGACTACATGTGGGGGTGATTGCGCCAGGTTATACTGCATCAAATATCAGAAACACTGCCTTGAATTTGGAGGGTAAATCACAAGCTGAAAGCCCTTTCGATGAAAGTAAATTAATGCCAGCTGAAACAGTAGCTGAACATATCGTTCAAATGGTTGTCCGACGAAGACCTGAGGTGGTTTTAACCACCCAAGGTAAATTAACTTTTTGGCTCAATAAATTCTTCCCTCGTTGGGTTGATTCATTGGTCTTTAAAACTGTTTCAAAAGAAAAGGATAGTCCGTTTTAAGAATATAAAATGATACAAGATAAAATTAAACAAGGTTTAGCAGATACATTAAATTCACTCTACCAATCAGGTACTGAAGCTGCTAAAATAGTCATAGAAAAAACAAGTGGCGATTATGAAGGAGATTACACTTTTGTTGTGTTTCCTTATTTAAAAATATCAAAAAAGAATCCAGAATTAACTGCCAATGAAATTGGTAATCATTTGCTTGAACATTCAGATTTGTTTTCAGGATTTCAGGTGATAAAAGGTTTTTTGAATCTACATATCAAGGATGATTATTGGTTGAATTTCGTGCATACTGAGGCAAGCAATCCTTCATTTGGAACCCAATCTCCTGCTTCTAAAGAAAAGGTACTGGTTGAATATTCATCTCCAAATACCAATAAGCCGCTTCATTTGGGGCATATCAGAAATAACTTATTGGGTTATTCTGTTATCCAAATTTTAAAGGCAAATGGATATGATGTAAAATCATGTAACCTAATTAATGATAGAGGAATTCATATCTGTAAATCCATGTATGCTTGGATGAAACAAGGTAATGGAGAAACTCCTGAATCATCAGGTTTAAAGGGTGATCATTTAGTTGGTAAGTATTATGTAGCTTTCGAAAAACAAAATAAAATCGAAAAAGAAGCATTGGTTCTTTCCGGCATGAGTGAAGACGATGCAGCTAAAAATACCGAATCCATGTTGCAGGCTCAAGAGCTTTTGCGTAAGTGGGAAGCAAATGATGAAGAAACTGTAGCTATTTGGAAAAAAATGAATGGCTGGGTTTATGATGGATTTGGTATCACATACAAAAAATTGGGAGTAGATTTTGACCAATATTATTATGAGTCTAATACCTACTTATTAGGAAAGGAAATTGTTCAAGAAGGTTTAGATAAGGGTGTTTTCTTTAAGAAAGAAAATGGCTCAGTTTGGATTGATTTAACAGCAGATGGCTTAGATCAAAAGCTATTACTAAGGGGCGATGGGACTTCTGTCTATATCACACAAGATATAGGTACTGCCGAACTAAAGTATGCAGATTTTCCTTATCAACGCTCTGT
>JBMLPO010000190.1:0-8989 GCA_049242065.1 Bacteroidia bacterium | reverse complement strand
CTTTATTGATGAAGCCTATGCCCTATCAGAAGGTGGCGAAAACGATTTTGGAAAAGAAGCCATTGAAACTATACTCAAGAAAATGGAAGACAACAGAGGTGATTTTATTGTGATTGTTGCAGGCTATACTGAAAACATGAAACAATTCCTCGAATCTAATCCTGGACTTCGTTCTCGTTTTGATAGAGAATTACATTTTGAAGATTATAATGCTGCACAATTATTTGATATTGGTACGAAGATGTTGGCAGCCAATTCGATTCATGCAGATGATGCCGCAGCCGAGCATTTGAAGAAGTATTTTGAATTGTTACACTTGAGCAGAAATCAGTTTTTTGGAAATGCCAGAACTGTTAGAAAAGTAATTGAAGAAGCCATAAAAAATCAACATTTGAGATTGGCTAAATTAGATCCGGCACAAAGAGAAAAAGATATGATTATGCAACTTAAGTTTGAAGATGTTGAGGAATTCAAACTAGAAAATGTTCAACCTATTGAAAAGAAAAGTATAGGATTTAAACAGAGTTCATAATACCCTATTTAATTAACCATATTAAGACTCAAATTGCTCAGAGCCTGAGCTAACTTGGCTCATATATTGCTGTGCATATTTAATGAGTTTCATTAACAATGGAAAGCTTAAAAATGCAAAGGATACATAACAGAAAAAGCGCTGTTCAGCACCATTTTGTTCTACAAACAAAAAACCGCATGCCAATACAAAGGCTGTAAGAATTCCTAAATTCTCTTTGTTCATTCTTTTCATTCATTAAAAATTTGAACAAAGGTGGCCTCGTTGTATGATGTAATTGTAAGCCTAATATTTGCTAATTGTTAAAATTCATGGTTTCTACAGTTAAGCCAGGGCCAAATCCTGCAGCAAATCCAGGTTTAAACCAGTTGTCTTTGTTGTTTAACATCAATTTTAAAACATAAAAAATTGTTGCACTCGACATATTACCATAATCATTTAAAGTAGTGTAAGATGGCTTCAGTTGTTCATCATTTAATTGAAGCTCCAACTTTAATTGATCTAAGATTTTTTTTCCTCCTGGATGAATGGCCCAATGATAAATATCCTCTATCCTCTTTCCTGATTTTAATAAAGCTTGTTGTAAAATATCTCCCATACCTTCTTTTAATAAATCAGGGATATATGCACTTAACTTCATTAAAAAACCAGATTCAGAAATATTCCAAGCCATATCATCCACACCTTTTGGAATCACCCTAGAATAAAACGAACTAAGACTAAGCGAAGGTAAATCAATTGGCTTATCAGACGATACCAAACAAGCTGCTGCGCCATCTGAAAAAAGTAAATTTGCTGCTACTTGGTCTAAACTATATTCACGCTGAAAATGTAAAGTACATAACTCAACACTTAGCAATAAAACATGAGCGTGTTTTTCTGATTGAGTAATTTGTCTTGCCATTTTCATTGCATGAAAGCCAGCATAACATCCCATAAAATTAACTGAAGTTCTTTGGACTTCCTGAGACAAATTGAGCTTTTCGAGTAAGATTAAATCGAGGCCAGGCGCTGCCATTCCTGTGCAGGAAATTGTAATCAAATGCGTAATATCCTGCATACCTAAACCCGACTCATTGATGGTTTTCATGCAAGCCTCAAGTGCAATTTCGGGGGCAGTTTGAAAATATATACCCATTCTTTCTTCAATACCCGGGAATTTCAAATCTGAAAAAAATGGACGTTCTGAATGTCCAGAAAAATCACTTAGGCAAGAATGGCGAAATTGAATTCCTGAGCGAGCATACATTAACTGAATTTTCCTAGAGACCTCATCACCGGCATCATACCAGTTCTGCATAAAAACTGATATCTCTTCTTGTGAAGTTTTATATTTTGGTACTGCAGTTTGAATAGCGTGTAAATAACTCATAGGCTTTGATGATAAAAGAACAAGCCCAAGTAAAAAAAGTTCATTACCACTGAAGCCAAAATGTTTAATCGCATACAATGCTGGTAATTTGCTTGTTTTTCATCTTTCAATACCTGAATCATCCAATAAAAAAAATAAATCATAACTGGTGAATTCAATAAAAGCCAAATTAAAAAAGCTGGCAGCATATTGAGCAATTGAAAATAAAAAAAACAAGACAAAGCAATCAAAGGGAATATCAAACTACTAAAATAAAAAGTACCCTTGATGCCAAGTAATCTACTCATAGTAAATACACCTTGTGCTTCATCTTGTTTATGCTGAAAAACCTGGGTAATTGGGTACATAGCCGCCAAATTAAGAGAGCAAATAGTACCTGCTAAAAGTAGGTTTGAACTCAAAAAATCAATTGTATTTAAATTTAAATCAGAGGCAAAAATGTAAACCAAATAGAATATCCAAATACCTTGAAAAATGATCACTGAAAGAAAAGACCAGATTGGATACTTTTTTATTCTGATTCCATGCCAACTATAAGCTCTTGAAACCAGTGTATAAACCAACATGCCTAACATGAATTCTAAAGCTACCCAATAACAAAGAAGAAGTCCAATCACATCAAAAATCAGTGAAGCATAAAATAGTTTTTTATCGGATGCAGGTGGCTTTTCAACTCCACCTATACTTTCTGTGTCTTGATCCATATAACTATTGTAAGCATTGCTAGCAGGAAACAAAAAAACATGAAGTGCAATAAACATGAGTAGACAATTTTGGATGTCTAAATGACTTGGTACACTGATGGCGTAGAAAAACACGGGCATCAAGAAGAAGGAAAATGGGAAGCGGAAGAGAATTATGATATCTTTAACTTTCATAAAGGCTTAATTTTTACCTTATTTATTCTAAACTAATTCTTAAAATATTTCGTTTTTTCTTAATTATAAAAGGCTCATTTCATTAAGATTAGCAAGAATGGGCAATTAAGAATACAAAAGATAATTAATTTTTAATTTGTCTTAAAAAATTACATAAAACCTAAGAAGCAGGATTTTAATAAATTCGTAATAAAGAATAACACTATGGGAAAAGAAATACTACCGCACATTCTTTTGGTTGAAGATGAGCAAACACTTGCAGCTTTGTTAAAAGAAAATCTTAAACTAAGTGGATATACTTCTCGCTACTGCAAAGATGGTGAAGAAGGTTGGCAAATTTTCCAAAAGGAAAGATTCGACTTATGCATTTTTGATGTAAACATGCCTAAGAAAAATGGTTTTGAACTTGCCAAATTAGTAAGAGAAAAAAATCAACATACACCCATTTTATTTCTTACAGCCAACTCATCTGAAGAAGATAAATTAAAGGGATTTGAGATAGGTGCTGATGAATACATCACCAAACCTTTTAGCACCCAGGAATTATTGGCAAGAATTAAAGTTATTCTTAAGAGAACTCAACAAGCAGCAGCTGAACTTTTGGTTCAAGAAGAAACCTATGAAATAGGAAACATGAAAGTGGACATCCCCAACCATATGTTGAGTTTTGGTGAAACAATAAAAAAAATAAGTAATACTGAAGCCGACTTGATTAAGTTATTCATCAAAAACAAAAATCAGTTGCTTTCAAGAAATAGCTTATTGCTGAATGTATGGGGAAGAGATGATTTTTATACTGCTAGAAACTTGGATGTATACATCAATAAACTCAGAAAACTAATCAAAGATGATCCAAGTCTTGAAATAGTTAATATTCATGGGTCAGGCTTTAAACTGGTAGAGAAAGAAATCGCTTCATAGAAAAGCCCCATCTTATGGGTATTTTCGTTTAAAATTGCGCTTCCTTTCTTACATGAAACTTCGAACTATATATCGTTTTATTTTACTCAGTATATTATTGTTTTGTGGAAACCCTACTTGGGCCTCACAAGATAGTAGTTGGAGTTCGAAGGCATTATTGCTCATACAAGAAGCACGTCACCAAAGTTTATCTCAACCCAACCAAGCTATTAAATCGCTTGATGAAGCATTGGCAATTGGAGAAAGAGAAAATGATGAAGCACTGCAAGCAGATATCTTACAATTACAAGGTCAATATTTAATTAACCTAGGAAATTTTAACGTATCAAGAGACAAGCTGCAAAAAGCACTTAGTATTCACCAGAAATTTCAAGCATCAGAAAAAAAAGCACAGACTTCATATTTAATAGGAAAAACTTACCATGCTCAAGGTTATCATCCTGGGGCAGTTAAAAGTTATCTAGAAGCACTGAGGTATTTCGAACAAAAAAAGGACCCCAATGGGATGTTACTTTGTTATACCGCACTTGGGGATGTGTATGCGCGAATGAATTTATTTAGTCAGTCCATCGATTATAATCTCAAAGGATTAAAAATCATGGAAAATGAAAAAGATAAATTCCGACAATTGGTACAAGTAGAAAATTTAGGCACCATTTATCAGAATCAAAAAAACATTCCAAAAACCAGAGAGTTTCTACAAAAAGCATTAAACATCTATCGTGAATTGGGAAACAAAGCAGGAGAAGCCAATACACTTCTAAAACTTGCAGGCATTGCCTTAGACCAAAACAATTATACAGAAGCAAAAAAACTCTATACGCTATCCCAACAAATTGCACAAAAATTCAATGCCCAAGCTTTGGTTGCAGAAAATCTTAATGGACTTGCACGAGTTAATTATTTACTGAAAGATTATGAAAGTTCTAGTTCTCAATACAGAACAGCAATAGAAATTTCAAAAGCTGCTGGACTTAATATGGAGTTAGATGAAGCTTACCAAGGATTGGCTTTATTGTATAAATCACTGAATGACCAGAACAAATCAAAAGCTTTTGAGGCATTGAGTAATGAAATCAGAGATTCGATATACAATGATTCCATTTTACGCAAAACATCGGACCTACAGTTACTCTATGAAACAGAAAAAAAACAAGCAGAAATTGAAATATATAAGAAGAATGAACAATTAGGAGAACTCAGTTTAAAGAAAGAAAGAGAACTCCGCAATTTCTTTACAGCTTTATCTGTTTTGTTTCTGATTTTAATTGGTGTTTTTATTTATTATTCATCGCAAAATAGAAAAATCAATAAACGATTAAATCAGCAAAATCAAGAATTACAAAACAAGAACGATGCGATAGAATTACAAAAAGAACAATTGACTCAACTGAATGATGTGAAAGATCGTTTCTTCTCCATCATTTCGCATGATTTGAGGAATAGTTTAACTACCATGAAACTATATTTTGATTTGGTTTCACATCCTGAATACAAAGCAGAAAATCACCCTAAACTCACACAAGAAATTGCATTCTCTGTTCAAAATACAATCGACTTACTTGAAAACTTATTGGTTTGGGCATCCGGACAGATAAAGGGTATTCCAATGAAACCTATGGTTTTAAATATGCACCAATTAGCTGAAGAAAATATCAATCTCATAGCTGGTTCTGCAACACAAAAGAAAATTATTTTAAGTAATGATGTAGATGAATCAGCCACTGCATTTGGAGATACAGATATGGTTAATCTTGTATTGAGAAATCTTTTATCAAATGCAGTAAAATTCACACCCGAAAATGGGTCAATCAATGTACTCAGCGAAGAGGAAGATGGTATATTAAAAATAATGGTCATAGATAATGGAGTTGGCATTCACCCAGACAAGGCGGCGGAATTATTTACTCAATATCGAAATACCAGCACAAAAGGTACTGGCAACGAAAAAGGTACTGGACTTGGTTTGATGTTATGTAAAGAGTTTATAGAAAAAAATCACGGAAAAATTTGGGTTGAAAGTGAAGAAGGACAAGGTTCTGTTTTTTGTTTCACGCTGCCAATCGACCAAACAACTACATGAGAAAACGACTTGTTCGTATTGGAATAGTTTGCATTTTATTTTTGGCAGTAAAACTCACATCTGCCCAAACAGATAAACTATTATTAGAAGAAGCTGAACAAGCTTTAGAAAACAAATTATTGAATGAAAGTTTGAGTTTATGTAATCAAATATTACAAAGCAATCCAAATGAAGCAAAAGCCTATTTAATAAAAGCTAGATGTAGGCTTGAACAAAAATTATACCCTGATGCTTTTATTGAGGTAAATAAAGCTATCAGTAAACAACCTTGTTATGCAGAAGCATTCGCTTTTAAAGCTGAGCTGCACTTTGTAATTAAAGACTATAAACAATCAAGAAAATTCTATTATCAAGCACTTGCTTGTAATGATAAAGAGGCTGTCTATTATTTTAATATTGGTGTGCTCGAAAGCAAGCTATACAAATGGAAATCCGCCATTGAGAATTTTGGAAAAGCCATGAAACTACAAGTTGATTATTTGGATGCATTTGAAAATAGAGCATATGCTTATAGCATGACTGGTGCCTATGAATTGGCTATTGCAGATTATGATTCCATTCTGAAACGTGAGCCAAAGAGAGATGATATTTTTATTAAACGCGGAATGGCAATGTTAGGACTTAAATTATTCAAAGATGCCATACCCGTATTCAGTCGTGCAATCAAAATGAATCCTCAAAATCCGCATGCATATTATGGAAGAGGAAGAGCACAATTCGAGCTCAAACGCTTTTCGCTTGCCCTACCTGACTTTGATACAGCCATCAGCCTAAAACCCGATTTTGAAACGGCTATATTTACGCATGCTGTAACCCTTTTAGAAATCAATCCGAAAGAAAATAAAATACAAGCCTGTGAGGAATTTAAAAAATCTGCTCAGCTTGGATTTGGCAATTCATGGGATTATATCAGGAAATATTGCGACGACTAAAAACAAAAAAGGGAAGCATTGGCTCCCCTTTTCTTAAATGAAATAAAATACTATTTTTCTTCTTTTGCTGGCTCTGCTTTAGAAGCACCATGGCTGCAACATGCCTTTTTCTCGCCTTTTGCACAAGATTTGCTGTCTTTTTTGTCAGCACAAGCTTTATCGTCTTTCTTAGCTTTTTTATCTTTTGAAGGTTTAGTTGATTCTGCTGAAGCAGCATCTGGAACATCTGCAACTGCTGCTGTAGCAGTAGGAACATTTGCAACAGCTGGTTTAGCAGGAGTTTGAGCATTTGCACCAACAAACATGAAAGCTGCAAAAGCAGCACTTAAAATCAGTTTCTTCATATTTTTAAATTTAATTAGTTTTATGATAACGAATCTACTACAAAAACAGTGCTAAAAAAATGCTTTTACGTCCTGAATTGTTAAATTTCTGCTAAAACCGTTTTTCCGCCTTTTACTTTTTGGTTTAATTCCACTTTTACTTTGGCATCTAAAGGAAGGAAAATATCTACACGCGAACCAAATTTAATGAAACCCATTTCGCCACCTTGTTTAACCGGTTGACCTTCTTTTACATACCAAACAATTCTTTTCGCTAATGCACCAGCAATTTGTCGGAATAAAACCTGAACCCCATTGTTCTTTTCAATCACAGTGGTAGTTCTTTCGTTTTCTGTTGAACTTTTAGGATGCCAAGCTACCAAGTATTTACCAGGATGGTATTTAAAATATTTAACAATCCCTGAAATTGGATTTCTATTTACATGCACATTAAATGGACTCATAAAAACTGAAACCTGTAATCGCTTTCCTTTGAAGAATTCATCCTCATCTACTTCTTCTATTACCACCACTTTTCCATCTGCGGGAGAAATAACCAAGTTTTCACCCTCAGTTACCTGAACTCCTGGATTTCTAAAAAACTGTAGTACAATAATTAAAAGTACCAATGAAATGAATAATACAATATTCTGTAACCAAACCATTTCTGGCAGAAACTGAATAATAGGGAAATTGATGATTCCAAGAACCAATAATGTAATAAAAATAGTTGCTTTTCCTTCTCTATGTAGCATGTAGTTGATATTAAAAAAACGCAGTGTACTCTCGTACACTGCGTCACAAAAATAAATTAAAAATCAGGATTATAAGCCAAATTTACCGCGAAGTTTTTCAACTTCAGCCACTTTTTCAATAGCCACAACATAAGCCGCAATACGCATGCTGATATTGTATTTTTGAGAAGCAGCGTAAACGCCTTCAAAAGCAGTTTTCATCACGCGGTCTGCACGACGGTAAACACGCTCTTCTGTCCAGAAGTAACCCAAACGGTTTTGAACCCATTCGAAATAACTTACTGTAACACCTCCAGCATTGGCCAAAATATCAGGAACAACCATGATACCTTTTTTATTTAAGATTTCATCTGCACTTGCAGAAGTTGGACCATTAGCACCTTCAACAATTAACTTAGCTTTGATACGGTGTGCATTTTCTTCATTGATTTGGTCCTCCATTGCAGCAGGAACTAATACATCCACATCTAACTCCAATAATTCTGCATTGGTAATTTTACGTCCAGCAGTAAAACCTTCTAAAGTACCTTTATTTCCATCTCTGAAGGCAATTGCTTCTTCGACATTGATACCATTTTCATTGTAATACGCACCACTCACATCTGAAATAGCAACCACTTTCATTCCTTGCGAAGCCAATAATTTCGCAGAAATACTTCCAACATTACCAAATCCTTGTACAGCAGTTGTTGCTCCCACCGGACTGATACCTAATTTTGATAAAGCAGAACGAGTTGAAACCATCACACCACGACCCGTTGCTTCAACACGACCTAATGAACCTCCTAATACAATTGGTTTACCAGTTACAACTGCAGGAGTTGAACGACCAACCAATTTAGAATATTCATCCATTAACCAAGCCATTTCTTGTGGACCTGTTCCCATATCTGGAGCAGGAATGTCTTTATCAGGGCCAAAAACATCAACCATTAAATCTGTATAAGATCTGGTTAATCTTTCCAATTCTCCTTTACTCATGCTACGTGGATCACATTTGATACCACCTTTACCTCCACCATAAGGAATTCCTACAACAGCACATTTCCAAGTCATCCAAGCAGCTAAGGCTTTCACCTCATCTAAATGAACATCCATTGAATAACGAATACCTCCTTTTGAAGGACCCAGATTTGCATTATGTACAACCCTGAAACCTTCGAATACGCGAACTTTTCCGTCGTCCATAGTTA
>JBMLPO010000189.1:24561-24779 GCA_049242065.1 Bacteroidia bacterium | reverse complement strand
CACTTTCATCTCTAAATGTTCTGTCGTCTAGCAAAAAGAACTCTGCGTCAGAAAACCTAAAACTACTATAGATACCTTGTCCGTTTTGTCCGTAAGTTTTATTGCCCCAATAAGCCATAAAAGTTTCTTTACTTACGTCTTTTAGGTCATAGGAAGAACTGGCATCATTTTCTCCATAATCATGATCATCCCACATGGCATAATGATGTGTTTTGGCT
>JBMLPO010000189.1:0-24551 GCA_049242065.1 Bacteroidia bacterium | reverse complement strand
AATGCAACACATGCGTGTCAAGCGCCACGTCGTAAACAGGGGGCCAAGCACCGCGTGTTGAGCAGCTGGATTGTTTGTGGCCCACACAACAACTGCAAAGAGCGATATTCAATCCTAAACTACGAATCAATGTAATGCATAATGATGTGTTTTGGCTAAAAATTCTTGAAGATTAGGGTCTTTTCTGGTATGCAAATACCTGTTTTTGATTCCACTTGCACTGCTATAATCGGCTTCACGCATGTAGGTATTATCACCCAACCATAGCATGAAGTCTGCTGGTGTAGCACTCATCGATTTAATGATTTCAGTACCTTGTCCATAAGGCTTCCCGGGTCTGTCGTATGCACTGTCGTTTACATACAAACAAGAGCCTAACAAGAAGGTAAAATCTGGTGGTGGTGTTCTCCATTCCCACATTTTTTTGGTTTTAAATTCCAAAGGATAGTTAGGTTTGAATTCCGTGTTTCCATTTAATACAATTTTATATTCATAGGTACTTCCAAATTCAAGTCCTGTAAGTATGAATTTTGTTATACTTGGTTTTTTTGAATCAAGTAAATATTGTTCTTCACTCAGCCAATCTTTATTTCCCTTTTTGCGGTATTCAATTTTCACTTTCTCGCAAGCTTCGGTCTGAATCCAAACCAAACATTCAGAGTGCTCAGCATAACCATTCATTGGGCCTGCAACTACTTTAGGCAATCCCTGTCCGGATGTATTGATGCAGAAAAGCAAAACCGGAATCCATATCATGAAGAATTTTCTCATACCGTTCAAATATACCAATTCAATCTTTATCATTTTTGCAATTTGTGACAAGTAATAAATTGCAATTATCTTTTTTACTCCTTGCTTAAATGCTTATTTTGTGAGCTATGTCAGAAGAAAAAAAAGAACTCATACAAGAAATACAATTAACAGATAGAGAAAAATCACTCTGGTACAGATTGATTTTTGATTTGAAAAAACAATTTGGTAAAAAACCCAATATGGATGCCATTCTGTTTTTAGTAGGTGTGCAAGAATTAGGCGTTTTACGTGAGTTCGCCAAACACGAAAAAATGGATTTGATGCATATCGCTACTGCCAAATTATTGAGCTATGAAGGTTATTACGAACTAGAAGGTCATGATGATGATGGTTGGCCTCATTACCGCATGATTGCCAAACCACCATATGGTGATTTAATGGCGCAGGAATTATTACTCAGAAAACTATTGGTTCGTTATTTTGATGAAAATGGATTTTTTGAGGAAAACAAAGACTTGTAAGCCATTTTGGATTCTTATTTACTTCGGAATTTTATATCTTGCCAATTGAGGAATTTTATTATATGAAAAAATACATCATTCTTTCTTTATTGTTTACTTGTTTCTTATTTCAAATTCAGGCTCAAACAACTAAGCCTGCAAACAAAAAACCTGTTGCTACTGCTAAGCCAAAAGCCAAACCAAAGCCAAAACATATTGTAACTAAAATCAATGCTTCTAAAAGTCCTGAAAGATTGGTTGAAATCACCACGGATTATGGTGTAATGGTAGCTAAATTGTACAACGAAACACCCTTACATAGAGACAATTTTGTGAAATTGGTTCAACAAGGTTTTTATGATAGTCTATTGTTTCATCGCATCATAAAATCATTTATGATTCAAGGTGGTGATCCTACTTCAAAACGCGCCGATTCTACTCAAATGTTAGGTTCTGGTGATGTAGGTTACAGAATTCCTGCCGAATTTGATACCCGTTTATTTCATAAAAGAGGAGCATTGTCTGCTGCAAGAGATAACAATCCTCAAAGGGCTTCAAGTGGTTGTCAGTTTTATATTGTACAAGGAAAAACTTTTACTCTCGAAGAACTTGAGAAAATCATCAACAGTAGAAATTTAAGCAGAAAACAAATGATGATGTACACTTTATACCAAACAGATTCTGTTCAATCAAGATTATCGGTTTTACAAGCCGAGGGTAATAAAGAGGCTCAACAGAAATATATGCTCGATTTACAAAATGCAGTTGAAAAAGAATACAACAAATTAGAGCCAAATAAAATTGATTATGATCAGATTGACCATTACATGAAAATTGGCGGTACTCCACATTTAGATGGAGATTATACTGTATTTGGTGAGTTGATTTCAGGCTTTGATGTACTCGATCAAATTGCTGCAGTGCAAACAAGACCCGGTGATCGTCCGGTGAAAGATGTAAGAATGAAAATCAGAATGTTGAATTAGTATTCTCATGCGCTTTCTAGTACTGTTACTTTGCCTGTTTCCTGTTATGCTATTTGCACAACAAGAAACCATAGTGATGGGAAAGGTGCAGGATAAAAGAACCAAGGAGGCTCTACCTTATGTTAGTATGGGCTTTAAAGGTGTTGCTGGTGGTGTAACAAGTAATTTTGAAGGCAGGTTTAAAATCAGTACAAGCCAACATGTAGATACACTAATTGTAACCTATATGGGGTACAAACGTTTTGCTTTAAAGATTAAACGCCACCAATCACAAACCATCTTAATTGAATTAGAAGAGCAAACGCATGAAATGAATGAGGCTGTGGTGAAGCCTGGCCTCAATCCTGCTTTACGAATTGTTAATGCCGCTAGGAAAAATAAAAATCTTAATACCCAAGAAAACCTAGAAGCCTACGAGTATGATTCTTATTCTAAATTAGATTTATCACTTACCAATGTGTCTGAAGACATGAAAAACAATCCTGTTTTCAAACCGCTTCAGTCTTTATTTGATACACTTTACCAAATGAAAAACCAGGATGGCAAACACATCATTCCTGCCTTGGTAAGTGAAACCTATTCTAAATATTATTACAAGAAAAACCCACTGCTTTCAAAAGAATTGATTGAGGCCAATCGCTATTCAGGAATTGGAGTAGAAAAGAATTCTTATATCACAGATTTAATGGGTGGTGAATTACATCATTATAATGTATATGGGAATTATATCAGAATCCTGAACAAAGATTTTGTTTCTCCCATTGCAGATGTTGCACATACTTTCTATATCTATACTTTGCTCGATTCTGTTGAAGAACGTGGCATCAAAACCTATAAAATTCAACTCAATCTTAGACGCAAACAAGATTTAGGTTTTGAAGGTTTAATTTGGATTGAAGACAGTTCTTATGCATTAACTAAAGTAGATTTGAGCATTGGTAGAGAGTCGAATGTAAACTTCATTAATAAAATTAAGTTACAGCAAGAATGGGTGCCAACCTTAGCAGGTCCTTGGATCACATCACGCTCTAGAATCCTATTTGATTTTGCTCGAATTAGTAAATCAGGAACAGGAATGCTGGCTGGATTTTATAATGCATATTCCAACTTTATCATCAACCAAAAGCGACCTAATGAATTTTTTGATTACCCTGTTTTAACCAATGATGATGCCGCTTCTAAAGATTCTTCTTATTGGGAGAAAAAACGTTCGGAACCGCTAAGTGCAGTAGAAAAAGAAATGTTCTTAAAAGTTGATTCAGTGAATCATTTGCCTATTGTGAGAACTTATGTGGATGTGATTCAAACCATTGTTGAAGGTTATAAACGAATTGGCAAAATTGATTGGGGTCCATACATGAATCTAATTTCATTTAACCAAGTAGAGGGAATGAGATTGCGATTGGGTTTCAAAACCAATTATCAGTTCAACAAGAAGTTGGTTTTTAATACCTATCTAGCCTACGGAATGAACGATAAAAGGTTCAAGTATAAACTTGGTGTTGATTATATCCTTGATTCAAAAATGTGGACCAAACTATCCTTGAATTATAGAGATGATTATGATTTATTAGGAATCAGTAATTCTCCCATTAGCTCTATTTCGAGCAATGGTATTTTTCAATTCTTTAACTTCTTTTCTGGGAATGCAAGAATGAATGCCACACAAGAATTAAAAGTTGATTATACCCATACATTCAAAAATTATTTTAGCTGTAATTTTAGTTTTAGCAATGCATCTTTTAATCCCGTTGGTAGGTTTGCTTTTGCCTATCTAGCCGATCCCGAAAAGGGCTCTGTAAAAGACAATATCAATGATCGCTTTGTCAATTCTACATTCGGAGTAGAAGTCCGTTGGGCTTATCGCGAGAAAATGATTTCTAGGGGGCATGATCGTTTTCGTCTAGAGGCACCTAAAGCCCCGGTTTTGGTTTTAAGTTACCAACAAGGTTTCAAAGGAATCATGGGTAGTGATTTTAACTTCAATCGACTTAACCTTACCATTTCCCAACACCTCAATACGGGTGTTTTAGGCACTGCCGATTGGTGGTTATATGGAGGGAAGGTATTTGGTACACTTCCTTATCCGATGTTGGATGTAGCAAGAGGCAATGAGAGTTTTATATACAGTGATTACAATTATAGCCTCATGAATTTCTATGAGTTTATCAGCGATGTTTATGTACATGCAGCTTATGTGCAAAGATTTGAAGGGCTCTTGCTAAATAGAATCCCTTTGATTAAAGACCTCAAATGGAGAAATGTAATGACGGTGAAAGCAGCTTATGGGCAATTAAGCGAAGCCAATAAAAATAAGATGTCGCTAAGTGACTCCAATGGCAATCCTGTGCTATCTGTGCATAGTTTTGATAAAGGTCCTTATGTGGAAATGGGTTATGGTTTTGAGAATATATTCAGGATATTTTCAATTGGTTTGTACCACCGACTCAATTACCATGAACTGCCTAATGCCCGCAGATGGGCTGTAAATATGGGACTGCGTGTCCAATTCTAGGTACGCTGTTTATTATTAGTAAAGGTTTATTTTACATGGATGCCTTATTATTGAAGCAAAATCAATATTGTGCAGCAACACGTTTATACCATTGCAAAGGTTTGCAAAGAGTTTGGAGTAGAAGAGGCAATTATTTGTCCGGGAAGCAGATCAGCTCCTTTGGTATATGCTTTTTCTCATATCGCAGGAATCAATTGCAGGTCTGTTGTTGATGAAAGGTCGGCTGCATTTGTAGCGCTCGGATTGGCTCAACAATCTAAACGACCTGTTGTGTTGATCTGCACTTCAGGAACTGCTTTACTCAATTTTTTTCCCGCTGTAGCTGAAGCGCATTACCAAAAAGTTCCTTTACTGATTTTGAGTGCAGACCGTCCACCTGAATTGTTAAATCAGCAAGATGGCCAAATGATCATGCAAAAGGGTGTCTTTGGAAAACATGTTAACGCTTCACATGAATTGCTCTGTTTTGATGAGGGTAAAGTTGATTTTGCTTTAACTGAAAGAATTGTTCTAGGGGCCTTATACGAAACCATTCTTCCTTCAGGAAAAGGTCCTGTGCACATCAATGTACCTTTAAGGGAGCCTTTATATCCTAAGGAAATCAAACCCAATATTCCACGTTTACACCAGTTCAAAGATTTAGGCATTTCTCCAGTTTCTATGCCAACTGCTAAGCTTGATGAGTTAAAAGATGCTTGGTTGCAAGCAGAAAAAAAACTGGTAATTGTTGGGCAAGGTCCTGAAGATAAATCATTGGGATTGGCTTTGAATAAACTCATCAATCAGTCGGATGTTGTGGTATTAACGGATGTGGTTTCCAATCAACTTGAATCGTGTAATGTTCCCAATTTTGATGCATTGATTCAATATGCAGATGAGCAAACTTTACAATCGCTTGAACCCGATTTGATCATTTCACTTGGTGGACCTTTGGTTTCTAAATCATTGAAGAATTGGTTGAAATCTTGCAAACCCACTTGGCATTTCCGCATCGGTACAGAAGTAGACCCAATCAATACTTATCAAAACCTAAAAGAGTTTATTAGAGCTCAGCCGGTTGATTTCCTAAATGCATTTATTGCAATAACTAGAATGAAACAGCCAAGTTCAAAAGTCTACAGCGGTTTATGGAAAATTTATCAATCAAAAACAACAAAAGTACAAAAGGATTTTTTAATGCAGCATGCTTGGTGTGAACCTGCAGCTGTAAACATTTTCTTGGAATCAATACAAGGGCCAGCACAAATTCAATTGGCCAATAGTGGCACAATCAGGTATGTGAGTTGGTTAGGTAAAATACCCGCAGATATTGCTGTGTTTGGTAATAGAGGTACAAGTGGAATAGAAGGCTCTGTTTCAACAGCAATAGGCGCAGCATTAGTGAATCCAGAAGAAACAGTTGTTTTAATTTGTGGCGATCTTTCTTTGTTGTATGATAGAAATGCATTCTGGCAAAAAGATTTACCTCAAAATCTTAAAATACTTTTATTGAATAACAATGGCGGAAGAATATTTGAATGGATTGATGGTCCTTCTTCACAGCCAGATTACTTGGAGCTTTTTACCACTCCTCATTACAGAAACATCGAATTTTTAACTGCCGAATTCGGAATACCGCATTACATTTGCAAGTCAGCAGAAGGCATGAAAGAACAATTGTCTTCATTCTTGAATCCAGATACCGGTTTGGCTATCATGGAACTTCAGTTTGAACACAATGAAAACCTTGAAGCCATACGTTTGTTTAAATCTTTACAAGTCAATTAATCAGCACATTCATGCAATCAATTTTTCCCTGGGAAAACATCAAAGAGTACCAAGAAATCCTGTTTCAGTTTTATGATGGTATCGCTAAAATCAGTATCAATCGTCCGCATAAACACAATGCTTTTACTCCTTTAACTGTAAAGGAAATGAGTGAGGCTATGGAAATAGCCCGCCAGCGTGAAGATGTTTATTGCGTTATATTAACGGGTGAAGGTGGTCAAGCTTTTTGCAGTGGTGGCGACCAAAGCGTTCGTGGACATGGAGGTTATGTTGGTGATGATGGCGTGCCGCGTTTGAATGTACTTGATTTACAAATGCAGATTCGTAGAATTCCTAAGCCAGTTGTAGCCATGGTAGCAGGTTATGCCATTGGGGGTGGTCATGTTTTACATGTTATCTGTGATTTATCTATCGCTGCTGAAAATGCAAAATTTGGTCAGACAGGTCCAAAGGTTGGAAGCTTTGATGGTGGATTTGGTGCAGGTTTTTTAGCTAGAGTTGTGGGACAGAAAAAAGCACGTGAAATTTGGTTCCTATGCGAACAATACAATGCGCAAGAAGCACTTGATATGGGATTGGTTAATAAAGTAGTTCCCCTAGAAATGTTGGAACAAACCACCGTAGAATGGTGCAGAAAAATGATGGAGAAAAGTCCGATTGCACTTAGAATGCTAAAGAGTGCTTTCAATGCTGAACTCGATGGGCAAGCCGGTATTCAAGAGTTGGCAGGTAATTCTACTTTGCTTTATTATTTGAGTGATGAGGCCAAAGAAGGTAAGAATTCCTTCCTTGAAAAACGCAAACCAGATTTCAAGAAGTTTCCTAAATTCCCATAATACTAGGGATGTACATCGTCCATCCCCAAAAATGAATTAATGAAGGGTAATAACATACATTTTTTTAATTCCTAGGAAGAAATGTCGGATGACGATTATCGTTATTTAGCTTCTCTAAGTGCTGAGGAGCATTTAAGAAATGCAGTTTTGCCTATTCAGCACATTTATGCAGAAGAACTCAAAAGGAACAAGGAAACCCCTAAAGAAATCGTGTTCGATTCAATATGAATATTTTCTAGAATCACATAAAATTTTCCTTCTCTATTGATCAAACACCAATTAGAATTTCTTTTAATTGGTGCTTTTGTAGTAATTGTTAATGGGTGTGAAAGAGGGACGGCAGATATGGACCTTTGGTTAAATCCAACCATTGAGAATAAACATAATTTTATTAGTGCATTTCGTGAATATGGAATTTCTGAAATTTTTTTGCATATACTTAAATCATTCGATTCTACTGGAGAAGTACGTTTTTTTATGGTTTGATTTCAATTCCATCAAGCCAAACTGTTCCTCCTTGTAATATGTTTAATTCTATTCTTAGTTGATCCATTTTCTCAGGAATTTGATACTGGGCGGTATAGTAGGTCCATTCTCCTGAATTATTGTTCGACTTCAGACTTGTTGTGCTACCTCTTGCAAATGAATTGATTCCAGCTATGGTACAAACAAAATCTGAGCCTGTGTTTTTTGCCCAGAAAGAAACGGTATAAGTTTCGCCACTTTTTACGGGTATTTCCTGTGCAATTCCAGGAGAAAACCTGCCGCCTGCTGCCGAACAATTCTTGATATCAAACCTGAGTGATTGCTTGCCTAGTTTGAATTCGTTTGCATCTGAACTAATGCTGAAATCGCCTGTTTTAACAGTTTTGGAGGTATATACCAACCAGTTTACTGGAAGCCCATCTTCAAATACTTCAAAACTTCCATTGAAATCTACTTGTGTGTTTTTTTTCGATTCACTCATCTGTGCCGAACAACTCATTAAACTCAAAAACAAACTTGAGCCTATTAGGAGCTTCATGAATCTGAATTCTAATTTCTTCATATGCATATGTCTTTTTTTATGAATAAAGACCGCCTTTATTCGGGTTCAAAACTAAAGAGGCCTTTGATTAAAGCTTTTGATATTTGTCAAAAAATGAAAGGCAAAAGACCTATGTTTTTTGCTTTTTGTGCAGACTAATTTTAGCGTGTTCAATCCCAAATTCTTTCATTAAATCTAGTCCATAATTGCGTATATGCTCTATGATTACTATTGATTTTTTACCTCTTCTTGTAATGGAGTATTCTACTTTTGGTGGCACTACAGGATATACCTTTCGCTTGATAAATCCTTCTTCTTCTAGTTCACGTAACTGACTAGTTAGCATTTTATGCGTGATATGAGGAATATCTTTTTTCAATTCTCCATAGCGCATTACTTTTTCTTTTAACCGCCAAAGAATAGGAATTTTCCAAGTTCCACCAATTCTATCCATCGCGAATTCTACAGGATTGTAATAAACCTTTTTGTTGTAAATAAATTCAGGCATGTTCTTAAGTATTGATTTTACTGATACTTTCTAAAAAGTGCATATCACTAATAGTAGTAAGTATATAGTCAAATATACTATGTTTTATATATTTGGCTTTATTTTCTTTTTTATTCATGATTGGTTTTGTAAGACCTAATTTAAGTTGCAAAATTGTTGTTGTGTAATTTGATATTAGGTCCTACATGAAGTTTGAAAAATTAAACAAATGAAAAAGTTTTTATCGGCTTTTTTCTTTAGATTAGAAGGAGAATTATAGCTGATTAATGTATTGAATTTAAAAAGTTGGAAACATGAAAATTGCAATCATAGGTTCGGGTAATGTGGGTGGTGCATTGGCACTTAAGTGGGTTCAAGCGGGTCATACCGTTTTAATTGGAGCGCGTTTTCCCTTAAGTGAAAAGAATATCAAATTGGCAACACAGATAGGGGAAGACAGGTTCACTTCTATTGAATTTGCTGTTCAGCAATCAGATGTAATTTTATTGGCAACGCCTGCTATTGCTGCTGTGGAAGTGGCCAAAAGCCTGGGCAATACTGAAGGTAAAATTATTATTGATTCAATGAATATCGTTATGGGTCGTGGTCCTGCTTCTTATACCAATACTACGCAAGCTATTCTCGATCATACCCAAACAAAAGATGTGGTTAAGTGCTTTAATACAACAGGATTTAATAATATGCTCGATACCCAATATGACGATGCTAAATTAGATTTGTTTGTAGCTGGTGATAGCGAAAAAGGAAGACATGCAGCTATGCAATTGGCCATAGATGCAGGCTTCGAAAATTGCTATGCTGTAGGTGGTAATGACAAATTTCAGCTGATGGAACAATTCGCTTTTTTCTGGATTAATTTGGCCATGTTTCAAGGACAGGGAAGAGATATTGGATTTAAATTATTAAAACGATCCTAATAATTATTGGAGCCTCTTTTTTGATTCAACTACCAATTATTTCCCACTTCTTATCCTGCTTAGGGTTTCTTGTTTCATTCCTAAATAACTTGCAATTTTTCCTAAGGGTGCTCTATTAATCAAATGAGGTCTTTTCATACAAAGGTCTTCGTAGCGCTCCTTTGTTGTATGGTATTGAAGGGAGATCAATCGCTCTTCCAATCGTGCATAATAATCTTCTAGAAGTAATCTTCCTGCTCTTTCTGTTTCAGGAAATTTTTCATACATCTCATGAAGTTTTTTATAACTGATGGCATCAACTAAACAATCTTCAATACATGAGATCATTTCATAGGAGTTTTTTCTTGAAATGAAGCTGTAGTAGGATGTTGCAAATTCACCTTCTGAAGCAATCCAACTGCAAATTTCTTCTCCGTTGTGTAGATACAAACCACAAGCCATTCCCGATTTGATATAATACAAGTAATGGCAAGTCTGCTGAAGATTCAGAATGATTTCATTCTTTTTAAAAACCATCTCCTCTTTGTGGTTTTCAATCCATTCTTTAGCAGGCTCCGTTAGTTTACTTAGTGTATTTATTTTCGATACCAAATCCATCTCTTTTCAAAGAAAGGAATTTGTGCTTTAAACAAAAAAGAGATTCCATTGGAACCTCTTTTTTGCTGAATTTAATGATAGAATTATTTTCTTTTTAAGATCGTTTTTTGTTTGAATTCCGGTGTGCTGATGTTCAATTCAATTACACCAGTTGATGGGTTGCTGAATCCAAATGTTATTCTTTCCTCTTTTGTAATGAGGGTAATTGAATCGGCTTTGCTATTGAATTCATAAGTTGTGGTGTCTGAAGACATTTCTTCAGGATCACACTTTTCTGTGCCATTGAATACAATTTGTTTATCGCTAGTGAATTTTGCATAATCATCTTTTTCACAATCTTCTTTAGGGATGGGAATCATTGGTCCACTTCCAATTCCAATGAAATTGGCATCCATTACCCAGTCGCCTGCCATCAAAACTTTCTTTGCTTTTTCTACAGCAGTTTCTGTTGGATTGGTTGTAGGATTGGTAGTGCTTTCTTTTTTACATGCAACCATTGTGCCTAGCAAAATGGTAACGAATAGAACTTGTTTTTTCATGTTGTATATGGGTTTGCACTTAGGGTCTCCCAAACCCATTTTACCCCTATTCAATTGAAGAAAATAATTCAATATTTTTTTAAATATCAGATTATCAAATGTATATTATTGCTTGAAACACTCAATTAATAAGCCATTTCCATTCTTCTTCTTTTGATTGAAATCAAGAAGCATCAATAAAATAATCAGAGGAAAAAACAGGAGTAATAAAACAAGGGCGATTAATTTTAAAGCCAATCCTCCCGAAAAAATAAGGGTACTGAAGGTGTTTAATATTTCATGACTATACCTACCATAATCACCATAGGTAAATGTTTTTTTGCTGATGTTGAATCCGGCTTTGACTAACTTATTGCAAATTTCATGTTCTGTATAAACACGTTTACGGGCATTGATACTTTCATATTGCTCATACCTATCAAAAACCTTTTTATATATTCTTGTTAAAAATATGCCGTTGATTGGAACATAAAGCAATAATAAAGCACCCTGTTTTAAACTCTTGTTCATATTGGCTAATGCCGCTTCATCATTTGCTAAGTATTGCATTACCCCAACGCAAAGTCCTAGGTCGGCTTGTTTGGAGAAACTATTGTTTTCTATGTCAATATGAGCCGCTTTTAGATTGTTAATTCCAAATGCTTCTGCTAACTGAACATTACTTTGGCGATTATCTAATGAGTAGAAAATTTTATTTGGGTGTTTCTTGCAATAAGGAACAAGGTATTGTGCTTCACCAGCACCAAAATCAAGAATAAGGGCGTTTTCTTGCGATTCTTTCAATAATTTCCTCCATGCCGATACTACATACCACTTTCTCAATTGAGTAAGGTAATTAGCCCAATAAACGAAATACAGAAGAAATGGAAATTTCATCAATAGTTTCGGGTATTGATAATCGAGGATGGTATTTTTATCTGTTGGTTTCAATACCTGCAATGTTAAGCCTTTCCATTCAATCTGTTTTTAATGATTCAAGGATTTGTTATACCTGATTCAAATGATTTATTTCGCTGCATGAGTCAGATAAATGAAAACATCAATCCTTGGAAAACACTTCAAACAGAAATTAAGTACGATAATCCCTGGATTCAAATTCAACACAGTGATGTCATCAATCCCTCCGGAAATGAGGGTATTTATGGTGTTGTTCATTTTAAGAACTTGGCTATTGGAATCATTCCTTTAGATGAAAATAATTATACTTGGATAGTAGGGCAGTACAGATATGCAATCAATGAATACTCATGGGAGATTCCAGAAGGTGGAGGTAAACATGGAGTTGACCCCATTGAGTCTGCTCAACGCGAATTGTTGGAAGAATGCGGTATAGTTGCCAATGAGTGGGAACGCTTAATTGATATGACTTTGAGTAATTCTGCTACGGATGAAAGAGCCATAATTTATGTAGCAAGAGGATTGAGTTTTACAGAGGCCGAACCAGAAGATACAGAGGAATTGGGCTTGAAGAAAGTTCACTTCGACGACTTATTCAAAATGGTTATGGATGGCGTCATTACCGATTCTATGTCGGTAGCCGCTATCATGAAACTTAAGCTGAAAATGCTGGGTTATTAAGACTTCTATTACTCGGCTAAATCAACCCAGCCTTTGATATCTATTTTGAGTGTATCGCCCAATTTTTTATTGAAATGTTGATTGGGTAAAATACCGCCTCGCCTTTGAGAAAATTGGTTGGTCCAATCGCCACGGGTAACTTTATATTGGGTATAATTGTCGTTGAATTTCGGAATCACCAATACCCTCGTTCCGTTACCCAGGTCTTTGAATTTGTATTTTTCATCACGGGCTTGCCAATTATTAAAATCACCTGTTAAATACACATTTGAATTGGCAGGTGTATTACTTGGTTCTGATTGAATCAATACAACTAGTTTACGAGATGGACTGTAATCTGCCCAATTTAGAATGCGGTAATGTAAAGTGTCATCAAACAAACCTTTAGGAATTTTTTTGTTATTGGGTTTTAACAGCCTGCTATCAGCTTCCTCACTCTCCCAAGAACCACGTGTAATTTTGAATTCATGCTCAAGTGCATCAGGTAACCTCAACATGATATAGTATTTTCCATTAGGTAATTTCCTAAATGTATAATGAGGATGATTGGCGGTCCAATCGTTGAAATCACCAGCTAGATAAATTTTATCCTCTTCTTCTGTATAATCAGGGATTTTATCTAAAATAATCATCACCTTTCTAAAGGCATCTGTTTCAAAGTTGGCGTTTTGATTTTTAATATCTTCAGGTTTGTTCTCTTTGTTGGGCGTTAATGCAATGGGTTTTTGTTGGATAAGAATATCAGGAGTTTTAACAATTATTTTTCCATTTTTCTTTTCGAAATGAGCCCAATTTTCAACCACAATATGGATGGTATCTCTGCTTTCATTTAAACTGATAATGCGGTCTTCTTTTTCAGCAAAATTGGCAAGCGTTTCTACTTTATCCCAGCCACCTGCTGTTACTTTAAATTGCTGTTCATCTCCAGCTTGATATTGAATGGGCAAGTAATATTTCGAACCAATTTTTTTAAAGCTGAAGTTTCTATCGAGTGGATTCCATAAATTAAAACTACCTGCAGCATATATCACTTGATTGGCAGGAGTGAGTAAAGGAACTCTATCAATGCAGATTACTTTTTTAATGGTTTGTTCTAGTGGTAAATCAAACCAATTTCGCATTTTTATGAATACAGTATCTTTTTCACCAAATACTATTTCTCTATAGCGGTTGTCTTGGTTGTTTTCATCTGCTTCAACACTTTCCATAGAGCCCCGATGTATTTTGAATAAAAGTTGTGAAGAGAGCTTAGGAACGGTTAAACAATATTTACCAATTGAACTCATTTTGAATTCAAAGTTTTCATCTGGGCAAACCCAATAGTTAACATTGGCAGCTATAAAAAGCCTACTTCCTTTTGGTGTGTTTTGAGGTATTTCATCCAATACAATGGTTACCTTACTGCAATACAAAGGTTCAAGATCTTTCCAACCTGAGATATAATTATTGATACCTTGCGATTGGCTTAAATCGTAGGTTCTATTATTGAGCTCGCCTTTGCAACTATCTGTTTCAACAGTTGACCAATCACCTCGTGTAAATTTATATTCTATTTTCCCAAAGCCCCATGGGAGATATGTATAATATGTTTTAGTTCCCTCATCAAACTGAAGTATATAACCAGGGTCTGCAGGATTCCAATTATTAAAACTTCCACATACAAAAATGGGTGAACCTTTGGGTGTATTAAGTGGTAGTGAACTCACTTCAATTTTTTTACCCTTACATGAAGCAAACAACAAAACAAAGAAGAGTAGCGCAAACATCAGTTTACTCCATACCTCAATTGATCTTGTTTGTATTTGATGTAAAATCTTAGTTGGCATTATCCATCCACTTTAAAAAAGCATCAACTCTTACTCTGCTTACCAGTACCTGTTCTCCGGCTTCTGGTTTAATTTCTAGTAATAATCTACTATTAAAATATTTATGTACTTTTTGGATACATTGAATAGAAACAATCATCCCTCTTGTAGCTCTAAAAAATTCTTTTCTACTGAGTTCTTGTTCTAGTTCATCTAAAGTATATTCTATGATATATCTTTTGTCGTCGTGAGCTACTAAGTATACGGTATTTCTATCGGCATAAAACCAAGCAATCTCTTCACAGGATATGGTTTTAAACTGTTCGCCTATTTTAATCAGAAACCTGCTTTTTTCTTTCTTTTGTTCTATGCCTAATAAACGCCTTAATTCATCTCCACTAAAGGGGAGTGCACTTGGTTTGGTGTTGAGTTTATTTAACTTTTGAATGGCTCTTTCTAATAATGGCAATTCAATAGGTTTCATTAAATAATCTATGCTGTTTAACTGAAATGCTTTAATGGCGTATTCGTTGTAAGCAGTAGTAAATATTACAGGTTTATCGATGCTAATGGTATTAAAAATATCAAAGCTTAAGCCATCAGACAATTGAATATCGAGAAACAAACAATCAAAGTCTTCATGCTCTTCTAACCACTCTATAGATTCTTTTACCGAGTCTAATTCCATGACGATTTCTATCTCTGGGTTTACTCGTTTGAGCAATCGCTTGAGCTCTTGTCTTGCATGTGGTTCGTCTTCTATAATAACTGCTTTCATAAACTTGAATTAGAAAAAATAACAGGAACTTTTACTCTAAAAAAACTGGAACTTTCTTCAATTACAACTTTTTCACTACTCAGTGCTTCAAACCTCGATTGTATCATTTGTAAGCCGAGTTTACTTGAGAATTCTAAGTTTTCTTTGAGTTGTAAATTGTTTTCAATGAATATAAAATTTCCAGAGTTGTATATTTTGATATATAGATTTTTTGAGCGAGATATCACATTGTGTTTAATGGCGTTTTCAATCAGCATTTGAAAAGTAAGCGGTATGATAAACGCTTTTTTTATCGTTTCCTCAATTTGTACATCAAAGAAAAGCATGCCTTCAAAACGGATGGTTAGCAGCTGGCTGTAATTATCGAAAAAGTTCAGTTCTTCATCAATGCTTATGAGTTCTCTGTTTCTGAATTCAAGGATGTTTCTGTAAACCTTCGATAACATTCTTAGAAAATCTGCAGCTCGGTCTTGGTCCTCGTAAATAAGGGATGATAATGTATTGAGGTTGTTGAATAAAAAATGCGGATTGATTTGATTCCTCAATAGTTCAAGATTGAATTGGGCCTTTTCCTTTTCAAATGTTTCTTGCTGCACTCTTGATGAATGCCATTGGTTAATGAGATATTGACCAAAATCGTAGAGAATATTTAACTCCATTACAAAAGCCACTACTACGAATTGATAAAGCTGTAGTTTATAACTCAGGAAAATGTTTTCATCAAACAAGGTATATCTCAAGTAATAGATAAGCACTATGACCAATTGAACTTGCAGGTTGTTGAAGCCTGCTTGTTGCAAAGACTGCATAGTAAAACGTTTGAGTGGGTCTTTTTGCCAGGGATGTTTTGTATCTAAATTGATGATAGATTTTTTGTTGATGAAAAACAGTGTTGTAAAAACAAAAAGCGCTGTAAGTAATCGAATAATAAAGTCGTCGAAGAAAAATTGAAAACCGATGATGCTCAACAACAGTTCGTGCAATAGCATGTAAAGCAAAATGCTAAGCCACAAGAGGGAACGTTTGAGAGCTATATTCGATTTTTCTGCAAGCATGTTTTATTCTTCTTCTTCGGATGCTGGGTTGTTTTTGAAAAATTCTTTTTCAATCACTTCATTACCTTTTATAATTCTGATGAGAAAACTGCCTTTTGGTAATGCAGAGATATCAAAGATATCGCTAATTGCATCTTCTTCGTATTTAGCCGAAAATAATAGGATTCCATCAGAACTAAGAATTTGAAATTTAACCTTTTCAATTTCTTCTTGAAACAAACCGATTTTAATTTTATCAACTCCGTCATAGTACAAAGTACTTTCCATAGATGAAGTTTCAATTCGTTGAACTGAACTTTGTTTTTTGCTAGAATTTTTATCAGTGTTGTTGGCAAAAATGCTATTTGAAAGCAACATTACACCCAGTGTAAGGAAGCTGAGGACTGTAATTTTTTTCATGGTTTTGTTGTTAATCATGATTCAAAACTCGCTAACAAATAGGAATCTAGAGACTGCTTTCTTCCCAACTTCATTTTTTACTATGCGAACTTCAAAGCCTGCATTTCTAATGAATTTGGATTTTAAAAATTAGATGTTTGAGGTGAATGAGAAGGTTATATAGGTATTTAACAAAAACATATCATATAGATACAACTATTTGGTACTATTTTTGGTCTAAGGAATTATAAAGCATACTCTATGAGAAAAATTTACTTAATCGGAACTCTTTTAGCCTTTACTGTAATTGGTTTAGGCACGCTTGAATCTTACCCAACTGGTGCTCCAGCAGGAAGAACTGGTTCTCCTGGCGATGGTGGTGCAACTTGTATAACCAGTGGCTGCCACTCGGGAACAACAAGTGATGTTAGCAATGTAATCACTACAAATATTCCAACTGAGGGCTATACCCCTGGAACTACTTATACCATTACTGTGACCATGGCGAGTTCAGGTAAAAAGGGTTTTCAAGTATCTCCACAAAAAGTTGATGGTACTTTAGTTGGTACATTAACGGCAGGTACAGGTAGTCAGTTGGTTTCAAACAAATATGTAACACATACCTCGTTCAAATCAGCCAATCCTGCTATCTGGACATTCAGCTGGACTGCCCCAGCTTCGGGCACAGGTGCAGTAGATTTTTATGGTGCGTTTGCAATCAATACTTCTGCAGTTCAAAAACAGAAATATACTGTGAATGAAAAAACTGCAACTGGAGTAAATGAAAATGCATACATCTCTCAATTGAGTTTGTATCCGAATCCAATTGTCAATAAAACCATGAATCTAGGTTTTGAAATGAAGAAAGCTGGTGATTTAAAAATCAGTTTAATTGACATGACAGGTCGTGATGTGTTTACATTTGAAGAGGCTTATCATAACGCAGGAATGAAAGATTTTAATTTCAATTTGCCTGAATTAAACAGAGGCATGTATTTCGTTCAAATTAAAACCAACGATTTAAGCTTGAGCAAAAAAGTATTATTGAACAATTAAGTCTTGTTAATAATTCGATAAGAAAGGGCTTTTCCAATTGGAAAGGCTCTTTTTTTTGGCCTTTATATTAGGAAGCAAACTAGATAAACGTCCTCAATTCAACCTTAATTGAAAGAGAGTTATTCTTGTTTATGATAGGATGAACAATGCTTTCAAACCCTGAGTAAAATAGCATGAACAAATTCTTCCTATTTCCTCAACCACTTAGCAGGGTCTTGTAAATTAGTTTGTTTGTAGATTTCAAAATGAAGAATGGTTTGTTGGTCTTCAGGATTGGTAATTACTTTTCCGATGATGTCTTTGGTATTTACCTTCTGACCTTTAATCACGTTTACTTCTTCTAAACGTGCATAAACACTATAATATTCCCCATGGTTGATTAGAACTACAAAATCCAATCCAGGAATAGGGAAGGTTCTAACCACTGTGCCTTTGAATACGGCCTTAACAGGTGAGCCCGCTTTGGTTTTGATATCAATACCTAAGTTTTTCTTCATCACTCCTTTTAATTCGGGATGTTCGCTGGTACCAAATCTGCCAACTATACTTCCACCATCTACAGGCCAAGGTAATTTGCCTTTATTGTCTTCAAAGTTTTTACTTAGGTCGAGGTCGTTTTGTGATAAATATGAATTGGTTGTTTGCTGTTTTTGAGGTTCAGCTACAGTATTGTTCTTTTTGGCTTGAGCCAATCTGCGCGCTTCTTCAGCTTTGCGTTTTTTTTCCTCTGCTTTTCTGGCTTCAGCAATTTCTTTCGCAATTAAATCCCCAATGGCCTTGTTTAATTCCCTGTCCATTTTCTCCTGACGGGCAATCTGCGCCTTAATTGAATTTACTTGTTGCTGTAGTTTGCTGAGTAATTGACTTTCCTCTTTTTTATCAATCTCGAGTTCTTTTTTCTCTGTTTCTTTTAGTCCAATTAAATTGGTTTTTTGATTCTTGATAGCAATCATTTCATTGATAGCTTCAATAATAGATTTCTGGGTATTTAAAATGAGTTTAGATTGCTGTAACCTAAAATGCCCGTATTGATTGAGATATTTAATTCTTCTATATGCTTCAAAGAAGGATTTTGAGTTAAAAACAAACATCATTTGCTCATTCATGTTGCGTTTTTTATAGGCCGCAACAATGTTTCTTGCATAGTCTTCTTTTAGCTTTTGCAAATCATTTTGAAGATTGTATAAAGCTCTTTTTTGCCCATCAATTTGTATTGATAATTCAAAAGCTTCTTGTCCAATATGATCGATAATTTGTGTTCTGGTTTGAATCTGTTGACCCAATACATTTAATTGTTTCAAAGAATTGGTTTCTTCTTTTTTGGTTTGGGCCAGTTTCTTTTTGTTTTCTTCTATTTTTAGTTGAAGCTCTTTTCTCTTGGCTTCAAGTTCTTTTCGTTTCTGTGCTGTTTTTTGACCCACAGAAGTATAGATCACCCCTACTAGCATAAAAGCTAGTACAATGAATGTTTTATGACTCCTGAGAGGGAGTTTAGTAAACTTTGACTTTATATGTTTTAGGAACAGCAAATTGGGCCTCTCTTTTTTGTGAGAATGCAAAGTTGTTCAGTTCAAATTTACAATCCACTTTTTTTTCCGACTGAATGTGAATTTCAATGGTTGAGGGGAACTTATTTTGTCCTGTTTCGTTGAAATGATCGTAAAGAATAGTCAATTCTTGTTTTTGGAGCGTATCCTTTAATGTGGCGCTGTGGGCTTTATAATCAGGAAAATGGTAGCTATTTTGTAGGGTAGATGCAAAAAATTGACTTATTTTTAGTTCAGTTCCTGTGGTATCAATATTTGCACCTGGAAATGAAGGGTCGAATGGAGCATTGCCCATAAAAATATTCTGTAATTGTTCGAATTGAATAGGTGCAGAAGTGAAGTTTCGCATGTACTCATAAGAAGCACTGATATACACTTTGTTCATTAAATCTAGAATTCTAATTGAATCAGGTTGAATCATCACTCTTGCTACATTCACAAAGCCCAATGCTTTTATTCCCATCCAAATGTATTTGTCTTTTGATAGCTGGATTTCCATATCCAAACTAATATCCTGTTTTGCATCTTTATAGCTTACATCCGCCTTGTAATACAATAGATTTTCGGAGTTTTTTGCCTTCTTGGTTAGTTCTACCAGATTGGCAATTCTCTTCACTGATTTGTTATTGAATTCGGATTTAGCCTGAACTGTTTTTTTTGTCTTACAAGCGCTTATTCCTATGATAACTATTAAGGTGAGAATGATTGTTAGCAGGCGCTTATTCATTAGTCGAATTTTTTATTTTTAATTTTCTTCTCCAATCCTTCTGATGCATTTCCTAATTCTTTGGATTCTTTCCATTTCAGTAATGCATCTTCTTTTTTATCAAGCATAAATAAAACATCACCTAAATGTTCAATTACTTCTGCATTATTTGGCGACATTTCCAATGAGCGTTCAATATAGGTTTTGGCTTCATCATATTGTTTTTTCTGAAACTGAATCCAACCATAGGTGTCTAGGTAAGAAGCGTTATTGGGATCTAGGATCATGCTTTTTCTACTCATGCTATCCGCTTTCTCTAGTCGGTCTTTTCTTAATGAAAGGAAATATGCATAGTTGTTGAGCGCATAAGGATTTTCAGGGTTTAGAATGAGTGCTTCATCATAAGCAGAATCACATAATCTAAATTTCTTAGCATAATGAGCAGCATCACCAAGTGTGCTTAATAATTGAGATTTCAACTCATCTTCGTCAGCAATTTCAGCACCTTTTAAAGATGCGTTGATGGCATCTTCGTAATCTTTTAATTGCATGGAGGATAAGCTTCTGAATAGATAGGCAGGAGCGTAAATCGGAAATAAATCATTTACCTTTTTGCAATCTGTATTCATTAAATCAAATCTTTGCATGAGTTGGTCGCATTGTAGAACTTGCTCCCAAGAAAGTAAACCCCCATTGGGTTGTTCTGTAGCGATTAAGTATGAGTTGCGGGCTTCCTCCAATTTTTTTTCTTGCATCAATAAATCACCTTTCAGGATATATGGAGTAGGGTCGCTTGAGTTGGCTGCCATAAAAGTATCAACCAATTGCATGCATGTTTCGTGGTGCTTGGGTTCAAAAAAATTAGAAGGAATGGTTTGAGTTAAAATATTCAGTTTTGTTTTGATATCCGCAGGACTTCTTAAACCTTTCAATAAATAAAAAAGACTTTTTTCTTTGTTGTTTTTAATTCGGTAATGGTCGCTCAATGCAAAACTTGCGTACCCATTATTGGGTTCAATTTTTAATATGGATTCATAAATAGCTAGGGCTTCATTTTCTTTTCCAGCCGACATATACAAGTCGGCTAAAGCGCCTCTGTATTCTTGTTTTTCAGGATAAGCACGAATAAGTTTTTCAACTTCCTGAATGGCTTTTTTGAGCTTTCCTTGTTTTAAATATACTTGCTCTTTTTGGCGTATGACTATCTCATTAACACCAACATTTTTTTCATATAGATTAAAACTTTTCAAAGCAGCATTTGGATTCTCATCCATTAATTGAATCATTGCCAATTCGTACAAAACCTCAGAATTTTTGGTGTTTTTGTAGTGGCTTTGTAATAGTTTTTCTGCTTTTTTATAGTTTCTTGTGTACTTGTAAATATCAACTAACTGACGAGTATACCATTCGTTTTTAGGTTCCAGCAAAACTGCTTTTTCATTAATGATTTCAGCCTCTGCTACCTTTTTTTGTTGTAATAAAACATTGGATAATTGAAACTGCGTATTGGCATTTGATGGATCAATTTCTAAAGCTTTTTTGAAATTATCTTCTGCATCAGCAAAATTGTTGATCATCTTCTCACGCATGCCAGCGAAGAAGTATTTATCAAACTCCATTTTCTGGATTTCAGTTAATGCCTTTTTCTGCCCGAAAGCAAAAGAAGACACTAACAGAAATAGAATCATTCCTGTTAAGTGCTTTCTCAATGTTTTATTTAATTATTCTGAATTACTGCTCAGTGCTGAAATCGCCCATGCTCAAGTCGCGGGCAGTTCCTTTGTACTCAACGCTGCTACCTATCATAGAATTGTCTATCACGGCATTGCTGATTTTAGTTGATTTTTGAATGATGCTATTCGAAACAACAGATTTTTCAATGCTACAACCATCTCCAATGCTAACATTAGGTCCAACAATTGCGTTTTTTAAACTTACGTTTTTGCCAATATAACAAGGTGGAATGATAACAGAGTTTTCTTGTTTTAAGCTATCATCTACCATTTTTTCACCTGCCTCTTGCATAAAAGCAAGGATTCTTGAGTTGGTATAAACAGTGGCATTTTTATTTCCACAATCTAACCATTCTGTTACCTGACCTGGTACAAATTTTGTTCCTTTTTGTTTCATGTTTTCAAGGCCGTTGGTTAATTGGTATTCACCTTTTTCCTTGATATCATTATCCAATAGATATTGTAATTCGCTTCTTAAATATGCACCGTCTTTAAAGTAATAAATACCAATAATTGCAAGGTCTGAAACAAACTCTTCTGGTTTTTCAACAAAATCTGTAATGGTATTGTTGTTGTCAACTTTTACTACTCCAAACGGACGAGGGTCTTCTACTTTTTGTACCCAAATAATTCCATCTTTTTCTCTATCTAAAGTAAAATCAGCTTTGAATAAAGTATCAGCGAAAACAACCAATACATTTCCATCTAAACTTTCTTTTGCACACATAATAGCATGAGCAGTTCCCAATGGTTCATGTTGGTAGTAGATACTGCCTTTTGCTCCTAATTTTCCAGCAACTTCAACCAATTGTTTTTCAACTTCAGCTCCAAACGTTGGTCCAATGATATAGGCAACCTCTTCAATTTGGGTTCCACAAACATGCGCTAAGTCTTCAATGATTTTTTGAACAATAGGTTTTCCTGCTACAGGAATAAGGGGTTTTGGAACGGTAAGGGTATGTGGTCTCATACGTTTGCCCATTCCGGCCATAGGTACAATGATTCTCATAGTATTATTTTTTTCTTTTGAATTGTGTCGGAAAATTAGTCTTTTCAGGTGATTCTTCAAGTGATTTTAAATGAACTTTACATAAAGGGCTATTTTCCTGTGCTTCCATAGCCACCCTCACCTCGTTTTGTTTCACTTAATTCCTCACTTATTTCCCATTTTGCTTGTTCATGTTTGCAAATGATCATTTGTGCTATTCTCTCACCATCTTTTATTTCAAATGTTTCATTGCCATGATTGATGAGCAAAACTTTTATTTCTCCTCTATAATCGGCATCAATGGTTCCTGGACTATTCAATACGGTAATTCCATGTTTAAATGCTAGTCCGCTTCTAGGTCTAATTTGTGCTTCATAGCCTATTGGCAATTCAATTTTTAATCCAGTGCTAATGAGTTTTCTGGCAGTAGGCTCAAGCATGATGGATGACTCAAGGTTTGCTTGTAAATCCATTCCTGCTGCGTGTTCTGTTTGATACGCTGGCAATGGATGTTTGGATTCATTGATGATTTTTATGGCTAACATCTAACTTAAATTTTGAATTGTTTTTCTTTCAGATAAGAATGCAAAGCTTAAGAACACTAACATAGATAATACACTGATGCCATAATATGTCCAATTGTTATCAGTAAAGCTCTGAAGTAAATTGGCCGCAAAATAGATCAGTAAAGCTGATATGGAATAGGTAAAGAACTTTCTTTTTTCATAGGGAATAGGGTAGTGTTTTTGTCCCCATACGTAACCAATGATCATCATACTTGCATAACAAATCAATGTGGCAAGTGCTGAGCCCAAATAGCCAAAAAATGGAATCAAAATAAAATTCAAAAGGAGGGTGATCATGGCGCCAATCACAGATATATTAGCCCCTTTGCTTGTTTGGTCTGTTATTTTATACCAAATGCTGATATTGTAATACATACCTAGAAATATATTGGCCCATAATAAAATTGGAACGATAAATAATCCTTCTCTGAAGTCTTCACCAATAAAATTTTGGAACAAATTCATATTTAAGGTAACCAATAAAAATATACCTAAACAAACCAGAATAAAAACATTCATTACATCTGCATAGACCTTTCTTTTATCAGAGTTTTTGGCATGTGAGAAAAAGAATGGTTCTGCCGAATATTTAAATGCCTGAATAAATAAGGTAATGATAATTGATAATTTGTAATTGGCCGAGTAGATGCCAGTCATCTTTAATGCGGTTTCATTATCTGGAATCAGATGAATCAGTAATATTCTATCAAGCGTCTCATTAATCATACCTGCAAAACCAACCAACATCATGGGTAGCGCATAGTCTAACATTTCTTTGTAGAGGCCTTTTTCACTTTTTAAAGTAATTTCTCTCATTTGGGGGATGAGCAGAATGAAGCTGAATAAACTAGCTATGAGATTAGATAGGAAAATCACGCCAATGTCTAATGGGTTTTCGTAAAGTGGTAGTATAATGCCCTTTTTTTCAAACCAATAAGGACATAGCACAAGAAAGTAAAGATTCAATAAAATATTGATAGCGATTCCAACATTTTTAATCAGGGCAAACTTGAGTGCTTTGTTCTGTCTTCTTAGAAGAGCAAATGGAATTGAACTAATTGCATCTAAAGCTATAATGGCCGCAACCATTTTTATGTAAATTGCTTTTGCGCCCATTTCTGTTAATTCAGATAATTGTTCAGCAAAAACAAATACTAGCAAGGCAAATAGTAGACTTAAAATTCCAACTGATTTGAGTGAAGTTGAATATACAGAATTTTCATGGTTCTTCTTTTCTGCAAATCTGAAAAATGCGGTTTCCATCCCATGTGTTAGAAATACATTTAGAAAAGTAATGTAAGCAAACAGACCAGAAATGATTCAAAATTGAGCTTGGTTAAATACCATGGTTTTAATAGGAAACAATAAGTAATTGATAAATCTCCCTAAAATGTTACTTAGACAATAAATTGATGT
>JBMLPO010000188.1:0-3902 GCA_049242065.1 Bacteroidia bacterium | reverse complement strand
AGAAGGCAATCCTGTAACAGGCAAAGTTGTTAAAGATGCAGATGGAAACGATGTAAGAATCCCAGGAACATTAAAAGCATGTAAGGCAATTGGTTGGTATATTGAAGAGTATGGTATTGCTCAAATCAGCATGAATCTTACCAATTATAATATCACCTCTGTTCATCAAGCTTTTGACGAAGTATGTAAAAGTGCAGAAAAAAGAGGAATGCGTGTTACAGGAAGTGAATTGGTTGGTTTGATTCCTTTAAAAGCCATGTTAGACGCCGGTAAGCATTATCTTGCCAAACAGAAGCGTTCGGTTGGGGTAAGCGAAAAAGAACTGATTCAAATTGCGATTAAATCATTAGGCTTAGATGAATTAGCGCCATTTGATCCAGAGAAAAAAATCATTGAATACAAATTAAGGAATGCCGCAGATTCACGTTTAATCAATATGAACTTGACTGAATTTGCAGATGAAACTGCAAGCGAAAGTCCAGCACCTGGTGGCGGTTCTATTAGTGCTTATTGTGGAAGCTTAGGCGCATCATTGGGCACCATGGTTGCTAACTTATCAGCAGGAAAAAGAGGCTGGGAAGAACAATTGAATTATTTCTCTGAATGGGCAGAAAAGGGACAGATTTTAAAAGATCATTTGTTAAGGTCGGTAGATGAAGATACAGCAGCATTTAATGAAATTATGAAAGCATTTTCATTGCCAAAAAATACCGATGAGGAGAAAAAGGCAAGAACGCAGGCGATTGAAGAAGCTACTAAGTTCGCTTGTGAAGTACCTTATAAAGTAATGAAGACTTCATTTGATACATTGGAATTACTAGAAGCAATGGTTGATAAGGGTAATCAAAACTCAATAACAGATGCGGGGGTTGGTGTATTGTGTGTTAAAACAGCAGTGCGCGGGGCTTATTTTAATGTTTTAGTAAATGCAAAAGGATTAAAAGACAGAGAATGGGCTGATAACATGGTGAACAATGCAAAAACTTTATTAGCCAATAACCATAGTAAAGCAGATTCAATTTTGGTTAAAGTAGAAGCAGCTTTAGTTTAAATGATTCAAAAAATAGTATTAAAATTAATAGGAATAGTCCTTATGATTCTTGCTCCATTCGTAGCTTTCAAAGCAAGTTACGAATGGATAAGAATCAAGTTTCTACATGAAAAGCCATTATATCCATTTGGGAAAGATTGGTTACACAAAGCAGAAATGCCGGATATAGAGTACTTGGCTAACTATGAACACCAAATGCTAAGCATAGCCTTGGTATGTTTAGGTATTGCTATTATAGCTTATATAGCAGTATTGATAAAAGCCTTAATCAGGTTAGTTTGGCTAGCATTACTTATGTCAATATGCTATTTTGTGTTTTTGAATTTAAGATAGTTTTGATGAAGAGTCATCAATAGATTTGCCAACCAAGTCATAAATAACTGAATCGAGTTCAGACAATGATTCTTTAATTTTACTCATGATAAATTGTTGGTCTTCATCTAATTTATCTGAATCAACTAAATTTACCAAACCAATTAGATTGGCAACAGGTTTTCTAATGATATGAGATTGTGTAAAAGCAATCTCTTTTAGTTTTTTGGATTGTTTCTGAATGGTTAATTCATCCTGTTTTTTCTTTGTTATATCTATGGCATTATAAGAAACCCCAATCACAGATTTATTCTCATCATATACTGGGTAAATCTCAAGTTTAATCCAAGCTTTACCAGATTTAGGGAATAAAGCAACATACTCTTTCTGACAAATTTTTCCATCTAAGGCTTGGTCTATAAACGATTTAAAATCTGGAAGAATTTCTTTTGAAATATAATCAAACACATGGCCATTTCTTTCCATGGTAATTCCAAATTCTCGTTTAACAAAAGCAGAAGCTACACGGTTAAAAAATATCACCTTGTAATCTTTTGAAATCATTAATTTACTGTACCTTGAGCTATTGTATAAAGCCCTAAGCGTCTTAGAAAGATAGTTATTTTCTATTTGAGCTATTTTTGAATCATGAATATTCTCTAAGTCTAAACTAATTCCAATTAATTCTTTGGATTTATATACAGGTGAATAAGTGATTTTATGCCAATATTCTTCATTCTGGCCAAATGGTATGATGTCTTCTTTAATAATTGTATCGCCATTCAAAGCTAGGTCAAAAGTGCTATTGAATTTTGATTGAAGAACAGGTGGACAAACCTCCAAAAAGTTTTGGCCTTCGGCAAGTTCTTTATTAAATATTTTTTTACAAGATAACATTGCATTCCTATTGAAATGCATAATTTTTTTATCTAAAGAGATGAGAATATTAACACTTGAACTGCTATTCACCAAGGCATTCAGTCGCATTTGAGATTCAAGCAATTGTTTTTCGTAATTGTGCTCAGCTGTTATATCTCTTAAAAATACAGCAATACCTTTTTCAGAATAATATAATGTAGCTTTTAACCATTGATTGGTTCTTGGATAATAATCTGAGACCTGAAAACTCTCTTTATTGTCCATGCATTTCTTAAGAGATTTTCCAAGTGTAGAAGACTCAATCTCTGGATCAATTTCCCAAATTGTTCCTTCTGTTAGTTGATGTTTTGTTTTATTGAAGTATTTCTCAGTAATTGAATTAGATGATTTGAATTTCCATTCTTTGTCAACTACAAAAAATCCATCATTGAAGTTTTGAATGATGGTTTCCACTCTTTCAGAAAACTCTTTGATGTTTTCAAACATCTCCAAGTTTTCAGTGATATCTATTCCAATACATAATACGCCTTGAATTGTATTATCTGAATCAGTGATGATTGAAAATTCCCAATGGCTCCAACTATATCTATTTGAATTGGGTAAAGGCTTGCGAATTTGTAGACTTACCGGTTCTTTGGGATTCTTGAAGCACTGTTCTACCGATTTCTTTATGATCTCAACATCTGCTGGATGAACCGAAGATAAGATGTTTAAATTTGCTCCCTGACTTGTTAGGTTAGGAAATAACTTACTATATGCATCATTAAAATAAGTTATCGTACCTTTAATATCAGTACAAACTATTAGATAAGTGCTTGAATTGAGTAGAAATTCAGGAATATTATTTTTATAAATATAATTCAATTGATTGGATATTAGAGGGTAGATCTTTTGACAATAGATTCCATTTGGATAGTGTGTTATTTGATGCGAATTGCTTAAAAATTTATGTTAATGATAAATTTAAAGATGAAATTAGGTGTTTTCTATGAATTATGCAATTTATATTGTTAAAAGTTGGAATGATTTTAATATTTAAACAATTTGTTCAAGTAAATTGGTAGAATTTTTAAAAAATAAGGCTGTCTCATTTGATGAAACAGCCTCAATTTTTTGGGAAATGTAATTAAGCAATTTTGGTAATCAAAGGGTTAATTCTTTATTTTTTCCTTTGAACGATGCTCCTACCTAAGTATTTATTTTGCGTAATTCACTGCACGTTTTTCTCTGATTACAGTGATTTTAATTTGACCAGGATAGGTCATTTCTTTTTGAATTCTTTGTGATAAATCAATTGATAATAAATCAGCCTGATCGTCGGTAACTTTATCACTTTCTACTACAACCCTTAGTTCTCTACCTGCTTGAATAGCAAATGCCTTTTCAACACCAGCATAACTCAAAGCAATAGTTTCAAGGTTTTTCAATCGCTTCATATAATTTTCAGAATCTTCTCTTCTTGCACCTGGTCTAGAGCCTGAAATAGCATCACAAGCTTGAATGATTGGCGACAACATACTTGTCATTTCAATTTCATCGTGGTGAGCTCCAATTGCATTTACAACCTCAGGATGTTCTTTGTATTTTTCCGCAAGCTTCATACCTAATAAAGCATGTGGTGTTTCTGGATCTTCATCAGGAACTTTTCCTATATCATGCA
>JBMLPO010000187.1:0-4451 GCA_049242065.1 Bacteroidia bacterium | reverse complement strand
ATCAACCTCATTTTATTTTGCACCAAAACATAAGAAGCCCTGTCTTTCACACCCGTTTCAGGTCCGGCATAAGCCAGCGACTGAAAACCAAAAGCAGTTTTATAAAAATGAGCGGCCTGTTTGGCATTACCTACATACAATTCGATGTAATCGGTACCATTTAAAGGCAAAAAATCTGAATTCTGTGATTCCATTGATGGGGGTTTTTGTGCAAAAATAATTCTTTTTAAACGATAAGCCCTACCCTTCTATTGAAATTAGGGCTTCATTCTGATAATCAAGACATCGACCTGAAATTTTCTTTTTTATTGAACCCAGCTAAGGTAATAAGAAGGATCTTCCACTTGCATTGCAGCTTCGGTAATTTGCAAAGGATAAAAAGGATCAATCATCACAGCCAATTCTTTGGTTTCGAGTTTACCAATTGATTTTTCAACTGTACCCGGATGCGGCCCATGTGGAATACCTTTTGGATGTAAGCTAATCATTCCTCTTTCAACATGCTTACGACTCATAAAATCGCCATCTACATAATACAATACCTCATCACTATCTACATTGCTGTGATTATAAGGCGCAGGTATGGCTTGCGGATGGTAATCATATAATCTTGGCACAAATGAACAAACTACAAAATTATGTCCTTCAAATGTTTGATGAATTGGCGGTGGCATATGAACCCTTCCTGTGATAGGTTCATAATTGTGAATACTAAATCCAAATGGATATTGGTATCCATCCCATCCAATGGCATCAAATGGATGTGTGGCATAAATATACGGATAGATTAAATCCTGTTTTTTAATTAGCACTTTAAAATCACCATGCTCGTCATGTGTTTCTAGGTTTTGCGGCAATTTGATATCTCTTTCGCAAAATGGAGAATGTTCCAAAAACTGACCATATGAATTGAGGTATCTTTTGGGTGGACGAATAGGAGAAAAGCTCTCGATAATCATCAACCTATTTTCGCTTGTATTGAAATGCATTTGATAAATGATACCTCTTGGAACCACTAAATAATCGCCATATTCAAATTGGATATTTCCATACAAAGTTTTTAAGGTACCCGAACCTTCATGAACAAAAATGATTTCATCGGCATCTGCATTTTTGTAGAAATAGTTCTCCATACTTTTTCTTGGAGCAGCCGAACTCATGTATAAATCATTATTAAAAAGTAAAACTGTTCTGGCATCCAAATAATCGTCTTTGGGAGCAGTTTTAAAAGTCATGAAACTTCTATTCTGCAAATTTTTTGGTAATGCAGCCACAGGAGCAACACTATGCGCATGTTCTATTCCTTTTACCAATGTTGGCGGATGGCAATGGTAGACCAAAGAGTAAATGCTGCTGAATCCTTCCGTTGATACAAGTTCTTCTGAATACAAAGAGCCATCCGGTTTTCTGAACTGGGTATGTCGTTTTGCCGGAATCTGGCCTTGGCGATGGTAAAAAGGCATATGATTATTAGGGTTTTATATTGATTTTAAACGAATTTAGGTATCTATCAAACAATTTTGGTTTTTTTTGTGACTTATCAGATAGTACAATCTTATTCCACAATAATTTAAAATTATTTTCAAGATGCAAATTTATTTCAAGTCAATTTTCAAAAAACTGATATATGTCACAGCAATTGGGCTGATATGGTCATCTTGTGGTGATAAAAATACAAAATCCTTTGAAGTTCCAAAAGATTCATTGGCACAAGTAGAAGCAGTAAAAGAAATCAGTAAACAAATTGAAGCAGATCCTGAAAATGCTGAATTGTTGTACCAGAGGGCCAATATATATTATAACCAAGGCTATTTAAACAGAGCAGAATCTGATATGCAAACAGCCATTCAAACCGATTCTAGTTCTGCTTTGTATTTCTTTTTCATGGGAAGAATTCAGTATGCCACCAATCAAACCAAAAAGGCTGCATTATCTTATGAGAAAGCTATTCAGGTTAAACCAGATTACCTTGAAGCCAAATTAAAATTAGCAGATTTGTATTATGTGGTAAAGGAACATAAAAAGTCGATTGACCTGTTAACCAATGCCATGAAACAAGATCCTGGAAATGCTACAATCTATCATACCCTAGGATTGAATTATAAGGAAATGGGAGATACGGCTAGAGCGATTTATAATTTCCAAACTGCAGTTGAAAACGATCCTAAAGACATTGAATCGATTATATACATTGGTAATTTGTATGCGGCTAAAAGAAACCCATTGGCGATGGAGTATTTTAATTCGGCTTTAAAAATCAGACCTAAAAGTGTTGATGCATTGTTTGGCAGAGCGGTATTTGCTCAGAAAATGAATTTCAAAAAACAAGCCTTATTAGATTATAAAAAGATTATTGATATCAACCCTGAACATTATAAATCTTACTTTAATGTGGGTTATATGAATTTTGAAACGGGAGATTATAAAGAAGCCATTCGCAACTGGGATATTGCAACCAGAATGAACAATTTTTATCCGCAGGCTTATTATATGAAAGGACTTACTTACCAAATTTTAGGAAGTAAGAAAGAAGCCCGATTGAATTATGAAATGGCATTGGAGCAAGACCCACAATATGCTTTGGCAAAGGAAGCCTTGGAGGATTTGAAGTAATCTATTTATCCCTCACTTCTTTTCCAATACGAACTTTTAGGATTTAATTTTTCACAAATTCTGAATTCAGAATCACTGCCAACTGCTAGTGCATCAATTTCAAATTGATGGGCGCTTTTTCGAAACAGGATTCAATTGAGCAGACTTTAAATGAATTAAAAATCACAATTCACTATTAGTCAGATGATTAAGCAATTCCCACTTTAAATTATCATGATATTTTAAAGCATTACTTTAAATTATCATGATATTTTAAAGTATATTTGAAGTATTATGTTTAATCGAAAACAAATTCTAATTGATTCTGAAAATGAAAGTTTGTTTCTATGGGGAGCAAGACAAACAGGGAAAAGTACACTTTTGAATCAACTTTTCCCTGATGCTTTGTGGTTTGATTTACTCCTTTCAGATGTTTATGAACGATTATCAAAAAACCCTTCAGTTTTCAGAGAAATCATATTGGCAGATCATCATAACAAAATTGTTATTGTTGATGAGATTCAAAGAATTCCTGAATTACTCAATGAAGTACATTGGCTAATTAATAAACACCAAACTTGTTTTATACTAAGTGGTTCAAGTCCGAGAAAAATTATTAGAGGTGGATTTAATTTATTGGGAGGAAGAGCATTGAGGTATGAATTATTCCCTTTAGTTAGTAGTGAAATTCCTGAGTTTGACTTATTAAAAGCTTTAAATAACGGATTGATTCCTCGCCACTATTTAGCATCAAACCCCAAAAAACTAATTGCAGCCTATATTGGCAATTATTTAAAAGACGAAATAGCAGCTGAAGCAAAAATTAGGAACATTCAAAACTTTTCAAGATTTCTTGAAGCAGCTGCTTTTAGTAATGGAGAAATGGTAAACTTCTCAAATATTGCAAGTGATTGCGGTGTATCAAGTCCCACAGTTAAAGAATATTTTCAAATACTAGAAGATACATTGATTGGTAGATTTGTTCCAGCTTTTCAAAAAAAGCCAAAACGACGTGTTATAACAGCTCCAAAATTCTATTTTTTTGATATTGGAATAGTTAATCACTTATTAAAGCGAAGTGAAATACAATTCGGTAGCGAAGTATTTGGCAATGCGTTTGAACATTTTATTTACATGGAACTGTATGCTTACAGTCAATACTCCGGAAAAGAATTTCCCATTTATTATTGGCGAACAACTTCACAAATTGAAGTTGATTTTGTTATAGGTGAAAATGAAGTTGCACTTGAAATAAAGGCCTCAAATAACATTAACTCAAGACATTTAAAAGGTTTAAAAAGTTTTTCTGAAGAATACCAAACCAAACAGATGATTTTGGTTTGCAATGAATCATATCCCAGACTTATGGACAATATCCTGATATTACCTTGGAAGAATTTTCTTGAAAAATTATGGTCTGGTGAGGTTATTTAATCATAAAACTCATTTAGTATTAAATGAATTGTTTTTTAGGGATTGATTTACTACAAATCTTAGAACTTATAAAAAAACAGGAACACGCAAACACTAACAATTAAGTGACTTTGATTTTTTATACTTTAAAGGACCTCTCCCCTACGCCCATTCATCAATCAAATGAACTTCTAAAATGATGCCTGTGCCAATTAGTTTTTCGCCTTCCAATAATTTAAAGTCTTTGCCTTTGTACAAAGATTCGGGTTGGATGCCGGGTTCTAAAAATCTGATACTGGCTCTACATTGTTCGCCAGGATATGCAAATTCTCGGTCGGCGAATTCTTGCAGGCAATGCCAAGTTTGTTTATCTTGAAATTGAATAGAACAGCCGGTTCCGGGAAAAACGGGACCATATTTCCCGCTTTTCTCCTCCGGCAATAAAT
>JBMLPO010000186.1:0-13638 GCA_049242065.1 Bacteroidia bacterium | reverse complement strand
TTGCTTCATCGACTCTACCGAAATATGCTTCATTCCCAACTCTACATAAGATAAATTTTGTTTGTAAAACTGAGGCAGATAAACGTTCTTTTTTCCTTCATAACATTGCTGATCAAAATCAATTGCTCTGATGCGATAATGTACCTCTTCGAAATCAGGAGTTAGCTGTATCACAAAATTACTTGAATGCATATCTCCAAGTAATTTGATGAAACATCGTTCATTGAACTTTACAAATTCTTTCGACAAACGCGTGGCATTGAAGTCGGGATGATCTGCATACAATTTCAAAAAAACATCTCCTGGTACACCTGCAATATGTTCCTCAATTAAAGTATCTCTATAAACCAAATAAGATATACGATTGGGTGATAATAAATGTTCGAGCTCGAGTCCGTAAATACGCGAGGCATCAGCCTTCTTTACATAGAAATAATCGAAATTATCATTCATTTTATTTACCACCCTAATGCGAAATGGAGATGTATTTCCATACAAACAATTATCGATTCGCTCTACAAACAAATGATCCATTACTTCCATATCACCACCCGCTTTCATGAGGGCATAAACTTGAAGTAAATGATGTTGTAATTCATTAAAAATATCTGGCCTATAAATACATGACTCCCAAAAAGTATCTTTACCTTTTTTGTCGTACAAAGTGATACTCGCATCAAAATCCAACAAATCTGAATACTGCAGTTTTATTACACTTTCACGGTGATGATGACGCAGGTAATTTCGGAGTTGTGGACCAACAGGAATAGGGATTTTCTTTTTAGAGATTTCGGGCATATTGCAAAATAGCTTATTTGTCAGAAAAATAGATTGATTAATTATTGAAAAGCTTTCATTTCATACCCATTTTTTTACCCCTTATACCTAGAAAATAGGAACATAATAAATAATAACATAATTTGCCTAGAATGAAATCGGAATTAAACAACCCCAAAGTAATCAAAGCCTGGACAATGTACGACTGGGCTAACTCGGTTTTTTCATTAACCATTGCAACCGCTATTTTTCCGCCTTATTACGAAAGTGTGAGTAAAGCAGCAGCCATTGCACAAGGAAACTCAATTGAAGCTCCCTATTCATTAGATATATTAGGTTATAAAATTGTCAATACTGCTTTGTATTCATATGCCTTATCATTGGGCTTTTTATTGGTTGCATTCTCCTCTCCTATCTTATCAGGTATTGCAGATGCTAGAAAGAATAAAAAGTTCTTTATGCAAGTATTCTGTTACTTGGGTAGTTTAAGTTGTATTTTGATGTATTTCATGACACCTGCAACTGTTTATTTAGGCATCATCTTATTTGTTTTAAGTCTGTATGGATTTGGTGGAAGTATTGTATTCTATAATGCCTTTTTACCAGAAATAGTATCCGAAGACAGATATGATGAGGTAAGTGCCAGAGGTTTTTCAATGGGATATATTGGCTCTGTAATCTTACTTGTGATCAATCTATTGGTTATCATCAAACATGATTTGTTTTTTCCATATCATATCAAAGCCATTGAATTAAACAATGCAGGCTTAAACATGACAGCTGCAATAAAAGAAGCACAATCTTACTATGAAGTTCTTGCCATCAAGTTGAGCTTTGTGATGGTTGGCATTTGGTGGGCAGGATTTGCCCAATGGACATTTAGAAACATCAAAGAAGATCAATCTAATATTCTAAAAGTAGAAGGAAATGTATTTCATAAAGGCTTTTTAGAGATCAAAAAAGTTTTCCATGAAATTCAACTGCCACAGAACAAAAGAATCAGGAATTACTTATTGGGCTATTTATTTTCAAGCATGGGTGTACAAACTGTGATGTATGTTGCCAGTCTATTTGGTTCGCAAGAGTTAAAAATGGGAACCTCAGAATTAATTCTTACAATTCTGATTATTCAAATTATTGCCATTGGTGGAGCTTGGATGTTTTCGAAAGTATCTGCAGCGATTGGAAATATATATACCATTTTAATCATGTTGATTGTTTGGATAGGAATTACCGTTGCTGCCTATAAAGTAAATAGCTCCGAACAATTTTATGCATTGGCAGTTGTAGTAGGAATTGTAATGGGTGGAATTCAAAGTATGTTCCGTTCTACATTTGCTAAATTGATTCCTGAAGAAAGCAATGAAACAGCCTCCTATTTCAGCTTTTTTGACGTAAGTGAAAAAATTGCCATTGTATTGGGAACGCTTGTTTATGGAATTTTAATTGACATAACAGGAAATATGCGTACATCTGTATTAGCATTGATGCTGTTTTTTTTAGTAGGTTTGTTTTTTATTTCTAGAATTAAAAACTTTAAAGGGCAAACAAGCTGAGCATGACAACGACGAAGATTGAGATATTGATTCCGTGTTTTGTAGATCAATTTAAACCAGAAACTGGCTTAAATATGGTAAAAGTCTTAGAAAAGGCAGGATGCATGGTTCATTATAATGCAGAACAAACCTGCTGTGGCTTACCAGCATTCAATGCCGGATACTGGGAAGATTCTCGTCAGGTTGCGGAAAAGTTTCTCAATGAAATTTCAACAGATAAAAACCTGGTTTGTGGTGCAGGTTCATGCACTGCTATGATTAGAAACTCATACGACCTTCTATTTCAAAATTCTAGTTTCCACAACAAATACCGTCAATTACAAAAAAAGACTTTTGAACTTAGTGAATTCTTAGTTGATGTTTTAAAAATTGAAAGTCTTGGTTCAAAATTCAATGGCAAAGTTGCATTCATGGATTCTTGTCAGGCTTCTGAACATTGCAAAATAAAGACACAGCCTAGGCAATTACTTCAACAGGTTGAAGGACTTGAATTGGTTGAATTACCTAAACAAGGATTGTGTTGTGGCTTTGGAGGAACCTTCTCTGTTAATTCAGAAGCTCTTTCTGTTTCGATGGCAAAGGAAGTCATCGAACAGGTTTTGGAAACAGGTGCAGAATATATTTTATCTACTGATTATTCTTGTTTAATTCAGCTGGATAGCGTGCTCAAGAAACAAGGTAATACCCATTTAAAAGTATTACATCTGGCTGATGTTTTGGCGTCTGGAATTTAATTAATCAAAAATATGGTACTTTTTATTTTAGCTCTGATTGTATTCGGAGTTTCATTTGCTTTGGCGAACAATTCCCAAACAGCAAAGTTTACACCCTTTTTAAGAGGATTGGCTTTGGTATTGGCCTTAGTAGGTATTTCTACTTCCTGCTTTAAACAAATTGATGCAGGACATGTGGGCGTTAAAAGCCTTTTTGGAAACATAGAAGATGATGTTTTACCTAGTGGTTTACATTTTGTGAATCCATTAAAAGAGATCAAAGAAATTGATACAAAAACACAAAACTATACCATGAGTGGCGTTCATGATGAAGGTGAAAAAGAAGGAGATGACGCCATCAGAGTTTTGACAGCTGATGGATTAGAAGTTACCATTGACCTTACAGTTTTGTACAATGTTAAAGCAGACCAAGCGCCCTTTTTATTAAGAGAAGTAGGAATAGATTTTAGAGATAAAATAGTAAGACCAATAACAAGAACAAAAATTAGAGACAATGCTGTTTATTATGATGCAGTAGCCCTCTATTCTACTAAAAGAGATGAATTTCAAAATAGAATATTCAAATCTATTGAAGGCGATTTTAGCAAAAGGGGATTAGAATTAGAACAGTTATTGGTTAGAAATATTACTTTACCACAATCTGTTAAAGGAAGTATAGAAGAGAAAATTAGAGCTGAACAAGATGCACAGAAAATGCAGTTTGTATTACAAAAAGAAAGACAAGAGGCAGATAGAAAAAGAGTAGAAGCACAAGGTATTGCAGATTACCAAAAAATTATCAGCAGTGGTTTGGGAGATAAACAATTGCAATATGAAAGCATTAAAGCGAATCTCGAATTGGCCAAATCACCTAATGCTAAAGTTATTATTTTAGGTGGAAAAGGAAGTTCTCCTTTTATTATTGATACAAAATAATTTCCTGAAATGGATTTGATTTATAAGCACGAAGATTTATTTGCTTTCACAAAAACTGTTTTTACAAAAAGCGGAATGAATGAAAGTGACGCGGCACTTTCTGCAAAGGTTTTATTGGAGGCCGATTTAAGAGGGATAGATTCACATGGTGTGGCTAGATTAAGCGGTTATATCCGTCTTAAAGATGCAAATAGAGCCAATATGAATGCCAATTGGAAAGTGATTCATGAGACCCCATCAACAGCCACCATAGATGCTGATGGAGGTTTAGGTTTGGTTGTTGCAAACAAAGCCATGGAAATTGCTATTGAAAAAGCCAAATCTGTTGGAACAGGATGGGTGGCTATTCAAAACAGTAATCATTTTGGTATTGCCGCAGCTCATGCCATGATGGCTTTAGAACATGATATGATTGGATTCGCCATGACGAATGCGAGTCCATTGGTTGCCCCTACCCACTCCAAAGAAAGAATGTTAGGCACCAATCCAATTTGCGCCTGTTTTCCAACTGCAAATGAATTACCATTTGTACTAGATATGGCAACGAGTGCAGCAGCTAATGGCAAACTAGAAATCGCACAAAGAAAAGGAAAGGATCTTCCCAATAACTGGGTTCAAACCAAAGATGGATTGCCAAGTAATGATGCGCATGAATTAAAAAATGGAGGCTCTTTACTTCCTTTAGGTGGACATAAAGGTTATGGATTGGCAGCTATGGTTGATATCATGAGCGCAGTATTATCTGGGGCAAATTATGGACCTTGGGTTCCACCTTTTGTTGCCTTTTTAAATCCGCTAGAGAACTTACCTGGTAAAGGAATTGGTCATTTTGTAGGAGCCATGCGAATAGATGCATTTAGACCTGCAGAAGAATTCAAAACACATATGGACAATTGGATCAAACGATTCAAAGAATCAATACCCATTGATACCAATCAACCTGTTTTGATTCCTGGTGAAATCGAATACAAAATGAAAGTGGAACGACTCATTAATGGAATTCCATTGAATGAAAATGTAGTGAAAGATTTGGTGGAATTAGGTAAAGTAACTGGAGTTCAATTTTAGGAGGATAATACTGAGATTCATCTCAGTGTTATTATCATTTTCAATCTATCATAAATCTCGATAAAAAATGGCAAAGCCATTTTATTCATCGCGGTGTTTCGAGATCATATCTTTTTCGATAAATCACAAGGGCTGTTAATTATCCAAATGGATGCGCTACGTAATTATTGTTTCAGTAAATCGTAATGGCTGCGCTGCGTAATTATTGTTTCGATAAATCGAAATGGCTGCGCTACGTGATTATTAGTTTGAAAAATCCAAATGGATGCGCTACGTAATTATTGTTTCAGTAAATCGTAATGGCTGCGCCATTGGGGGGCACCGTAATGAATCGGGATTTTTATTAATCGAAATGGCTGCGCCATTTGGGGCACCGCGATGAATCGCGGTGCTACAGAAGTCCGGCGGCGCGGTGTTCGCGGTATAATTTGAAACTGTCTTGTAAAATTTGAATGGCTATTTCTTTATTCAAAAAATCTTCTACTACAACTGTTTTGTTTTCTAACTTTTTGTAGTCTTCAAAAAAACTTCTCATTTCAGAAATAAAATGCAAGGGTAATTCAGAAATATCATTGATATGACTCACACTTGGATCTCCTGCTGCTACTGCAATAATTTTATCATCAGCTTCACCATTGTCTAACATCCGCATTACACCAATAACCTTAGCAGGGACCAAACACAATGGCACAAAATCTATTTGCGATAAAACCAAAATATCCAATGGGTCTTTATCATCGCAATAACTCTGAGGTATGAAACCATAGTTGGCAGGATAATAAACCGAAGAATACAAAACACGATCGAGTTTAATTAAACCACTGTCTTTATCTAATTCGTATTTAGCTCGCGTACCTTTTGGAATTTCAATAATACCATTTACAATATCAGGTAGATGATCACCTGGAGACACGTGGTGCCAAGGATTGAAGTTATTCATTTTAAAATTTATTAATGATGCAATTTAATTCAACAATATGAGTAAAATGTTTCCTTGGGTCATCCATTTCAAAACCCAAAAGAAACAGTTTATTGTAACCAACCTCTTCGTCTAAACCAAATATAAATCCCTATGGTTATCAATGCCATTACCCCTAATACTGCAGGATATGCCCAATGTATATTTAATTCAGGCATATAAGAAAAGTTCATTCCATACACGCCAACTATAAAGGTTAAAGGAAGAAAGAACGCAGAAAATGCAGTAAGTATGCGCATTACTTCATTGGTCTTTTGGGAAGAAATCGCCAAATACAAATGGAGAATGGAATTGATACTGTCATAAATCTCTTCAGTTAGCGTATCTATACCTACAAAATAATCATGCATATCGCTGTAATAAGGCGAACGTTTATGATTCAAAGGAAGGGCTTCAATTACACTTTTATTAATGAGGTTGAGTCGCTTAATGAGGTAAGCTTTTCTTTTAATTTGATAAAGCGTTTTAAGTAAATCAGGAATCCGTTTTTTCAAGAAAATACTTTGTTCATAAATATCTACTTGTCGGTCGATATCCTTTAAAGGAATTTGAAATGATTCGAGTACATTTTTGTTGATTTTACAAACAATATCAAAGGGTGATTGCACTATGGGATCACCACAATATTTTTTTGCTACGTGTTCAATAATTTCAGTTTGACTTCTATGAATTGTCAGCAAAAAATTGTCATTAAAAAAGATGGCTAGTTTCCTTGTTAATTGTTGAAAATTGGAAGGATTTGGTTTAGCCTCCATATCAAACATTCTAAAAATAACAAAAGTATAATTATCGAATACTTCAAATTTTGGCAAATGGTCTGATTGCAAACAATCTAAAACAGCAGGTGCTGGCAAATTGTACTTACTTGCCAATTCATGCAATTCATTTTCAGAAGGGAGGCTAACATCTATCCATTCAAAAGGCAAACCTGCATATATTTTTTGCATAATTATCTACTTATGTAACTTTTGTTCCATTTGGAGTGAAAAAGATAGTTGAAATTTGAACTAGAATGAAAAATAAATTATTTCTATTTACAATTTTAGCATTGAATTCCATTTTAGTTCATGCACAATTTGAAGGGTATTCAGTTCAGTTAAAACCAAAGACATTTTCTGGTTTACCTGGATTACAATCATTCGCATGGGGAAAATTGGATGGAAAATGGATTCTAGTTGGAGGAAGAACTGATGGCTTGCATAGAAGGCAGCCCTTTGCAAGTTTTGATCAAGCTGGCAACAATACCAATATTTACCTGGTAAATTCTAAAAATGAAACTGTATTAAATTCATCAGTAAATGGACTATCAGTGGGTTTAAAAGAACAATTGCAAAGCACGAATATGCAATTCTACCAATCTGGAATTTATTTAATATTAATTGGAGGATATGGTTATTCTGTTAGTGCAGCTAATCATATTACCTTTCCAAATATTTGCGTAATCAATTTAGAAACATTAATTGAAAAAATAGAAAATAATGAATCAATCAGTTCTGCCTTTATTCAAATAACTGACCAAAGATTTGCTGTTACAGGTGGTCACTTAGGAAAATTGAATAACAAATATTATTTGGTTGGTGGAAATAGATTTGATGGACGTTATAATCCGATGGGAGGAACATCCTATACCCAAGCGTATACAAATGCAATTAGAAAATTCAATTTAGAAATTGGAAGTTCTTCAATTAATATCAATAATTATGAGAATATCATTGATTCATTAAATCTACATAGAAGGGATTATAATCTTACTCCAAACAAAAATAAGTTAGGAGAATATTCTTATACTTTATGGAGTGGTGTTTTCCAATACAATCAAGATTTACCTTGGTTAAATTCAGTTGATATTAAAGAAAATAGTCATGAAGTAAACAATGGTTTCAATCAATACCTCAACCAATATCACACAGCCTATATTCCCCTATTCAACAAAAATGAAAACAGCATGTACACCCTCTTTTTTGGTGGAATAAGTCAATACTATTATGACCCTAATGGAGCGATTATAAAAGATGATAATGTTCCCTTTGTAAAAACCATTAGTTATATCAAACGCGATAGTACAGGCAATCTCACGGAATTTGCCTTACCCGGAATTGAAATGCCAGGTTATCTGGGTAGTGCATCAGAGATTATTCCATCAGAAAATGAATTAGAAGATGGCTATGGAATTTTTGATTTAGAAAAATTTGAAAACGACTCGGTTTTTGCGGGAACTTTGGTGGGTGGAATCAATAGCACAGCCGCAAATATATTTTTCACCAATACTGGAACCCAAAGCACTGCCAATGCAAGCTGCTATGAAATTTGGTTTGTGAAAAACAAAATTGCGAATTCTATTGCCATAAAAGATCCTGATTCATGGAAATTAAATACTTTCCCCAATCCATTTAAATCAAATTTTACTTTAAACATTTCGAATATCAATCCATCAAATTATATAAAAGTTTCATTACATGATATTCAAGGTAAACATCTTGAAGATTTATATGAAGGAAAAGTTAAATCAGAATTACCACTTCAAGCAAATATTTCATTGCAAAATGGAATGTACTTTCTCTTGATTCAAAGCGGACAAATCAACTATACCATCAAAATTTTAAAGCAATAATTGGATTTTCAAAGGGGTTTGAAATCTAGGGTCGTCTGAGTAAAGACGACCCATTTATTTTTTATCAAGCACCACAAGAGCCCTTAAGCTTTAAAACAATATTTAATCGTTTTTCAAGTTCTTAAAACTAATAACTTTTAAAAAAATCAAGTAAAAATTAACACACTTAAGTCTTTAATTATAAAATGATTATATTTTCGCTTCAAAAAATATATTGAATGCAAAAATATTTATACAAAAGACTTTTACTTTTCATTTGGATTTTGACTTCAGGCTCTACACTTTTTGCACAAACTATATCCAGTATGCAAGCGGGAGTTACCTTTAGATTTGACGATTACCAAGATCCCATTAAACTTGAAAAAATCAGAACAGTTTTCAACAAACACGGAAAGAAATTTGTGTATGCTTTGAATGCTCAAATTGGTGATTTAAGAGAAGACCCAAATTATTGGCCAACTGTAAAAAAACTTGCTAATGATGGTCATGAACTTTTAGATCAAAGTCCAAATGACCTTACCCAGTTCTTTCAATTTATGCCTAATGAAAACACCTCTGTTTATTTGAATAAACCAGGTGTTGATCATATCAATGAAAAAGAGAGAAAAGTATGTTTGAAATATACTTTGAAAAACACCAATGGCTTGGGTAATGAAGGGAAAGTGAAGATCAAAGACAATATGCTCATTTCGGTAAACAATGGTGAATGGGACAGTGATAAACTTTGGGGTAGTAATTATTTTTCGCATATATACCTACCTTCTAAAAACCAGCTTTTGGGTATTGCCTATTTTTATAACAACAATCCCAATGACCCTGATACAGCCATGATTAGAAGTTTTTGGATTGAAGAAATGAACTTTGCAGATGAAGCCAATTTGGATTATAGAAAAATCAATCCATATGAAATAGAAATTCATGAAAATGGTATTCAATTATTGGCTCAAAAGAGTTTAGAAATTTTTGCCAAATATGAATTACCCAAACCTCAAGTTTTCATTCATCCGGGAGGTCAAACACCTTATATTCCATCTACAGTCATTGAGAAGATATACGGCAAACAATTTGGTTATACCTGTGGAAATAGCTATCCTCAACTGCTCAATACTTATTTAATGCCCAACCCTAATGGCACCAATCGCTTCAGGATTTCAGGTGGTGATTTTACTGAGGAATATTATTCTGTTGATCAAATAAAAAAGATTATTTCAGACAATATTGCTAGACATTTTACTAGCATTAGCATCAATCATTTAAGTGATTGGGGTGGCGCATCTCCCATTGATAGTATTGTTAAAAAGTTAGATATTATTTTGGCTTGGTGTAATACAAACAATATTCCAGTACGGACTTTTTCTGAGGTATATGAAGACATGTATGAAGACAAATTTGATCCAGAAAGAAATATTTTCCCATCATTTGGCACCGACTTAAACCAAGATGGAATACCTGATGGAATTACTTTGACTGTAGCTAGATTGGAACCAAACGGAGGGGTGAGTCCAAGTTTCCCTATTGCATATAGTTCCAATGAAACCAAACCCATGTTGAATATTCAAACACTAGGCGGTATCAGTAAAGGATGGAATGTTTTAAGCATGTACACCAAAGGCGGACAAAGTGAATGGGATAATATTGGCTTGTATTTACAAATGCCCGAAATTGGTGTAGATGTGCTAGAAAGCATCAAGGCACAAACCACAGAATATGCGTTAAAAACAGTTCGTTTCTTTGTACCCGACAATGTAACCTACATGAGTATATTCTTAAATGGGAATAGCGTTACTGGAGCTAGAGTTTATATGTGTGGAGTGCAATTAAGAGCAGAAAATAGACCCGTTATTGATGCAAAAATCTTAAGTAGAAATGCAAACACCACATTTAAAAAACTCAATTTAAATGAACAAGTATTCGATAAAAATTTCAATGACTCTCAAATCACTTGGCAAATCATAAATCAACCAAATCAGTTAAGCGCAAACCTACTACCTGGGAATTTCTTAGAATTAAAACCAATAGATAAATTCTGGACTGGCAAAGACCAAATTAAATTAGTCGCAATGAATCCTTCTTCACAATCTGATACAGCAATTTTTCCTATAGAAAGTTATTTACCTAGTGCCTGTGCCAATTGTGAATTTGAAATGAGTTTTGATGCTGGCAATGAAGATTCAGTCTATAAATGGACATCAAACCCCAATGATATCAGTTTAACTAATAAAACCAGCAATCGCGAAAAAGTTTATCCAGTAAGTAATACCAATTATACCTTATCTATTACATCTAAAGGTAATCAAAGTAATAATTATAATCTGTCTGTTACAGTAAAACCGAGCATTGTTTCTACGGGTAGCGATTACAGAATTTATTTAAAAAATAAAGAAAGAATTTCAGTTCCATTAAGTGCTTTTGGATTGAATAGTTATTATTCTAAAGCCTTCATCAAAACTAATAGTAAACTACATGAAATTAATTTAATTGGCGATGAAGATAAGACGGATAGTTTGGTATTAATCAATAATACATCTTATTCAGGATTTGATGAAGTCAATATGAGTTTTGTGAGTCCTACCTGTGATGTAATCAATAAGAAATTAATCATCAGTTCATTTGCAAACTCACTTCAAGAAAACCCAATTTTTGAAAGCATAGAAGTATATCCCAATCCAAGTCAAAACGAAATACGCTTTATTAACTTAGAAGAAGGAAGCTATGTATTTGAGATGTATGATTTAGTAGGTAATAAATTACTTGAAACACGAATAAATACAGGTGATTCAGTTGAAACCTTGAATTTGGCTAGTGGAATTTACATCGGAAGAATTTCTAAAGATAATAGATCACGTAGTTTTAAAATCATCAAAGAATAGCGATGCAATGGGTTTATTATAGCATTAAAAAGTTGAGTATAATAAACACGAATTTGAAAATTTTTTTATTCAGTAATCAATAAAAAGAGGCTGTTTCAGAAGATGAAACAGCCACTTTTATATTTTTAATGAGATGCTAATTGACAAACATTAGCTCATGATAAAACTATAAGTGAATACATTCACCATAAGCTTGCGCAGCAGCTTCCATGATTGCTTCGCTCATAGTTGGATGTGGATGAACTGATTTAATGATTTCCATTCCTGTTGTTTCTAATTTTCTTGCTACAACTACTTCAGCAATCATCTCGGTTACATTGGCACCAACCATGTGAGCACCTAAGAATTCACCATATTTTGCATCAAAAATTAATTTGATAAATCCTTCTTTCACTCCACCAGCACTTGCCTTACCACTTGCACTGAAAGGGAATTTACCCACTTTAATATCATAGCCCGCTTCTTTAGCCGCCTTTTCGGTATAACCAACAGAGGCAACTTCAGGAGAACAATAAGTACAACCAGGGATATTATTGTAATTTAAAGGTTCAGGATGATGACCAGCAATTTTCTCAACACAGATAATTCCCTCGGCACTAGCAACGTGAGCCAAAGCAGGACCTTTTACGATATCACCAATGGCATAAACACCTTTGATATTGGTAGCATAATAATCATCCACCAAAACTTTTCCTTTATCGGTTTTAACACCTACAGACTCTAATCCAAGATTTTCTAAATTGGTTTGAATACCTACAGCAGATAATACAATATCAGCCTCTAGATCAACCATACCAGTAGCGGTTTTAACTTTCACTTTACAGCCAGTACCTTTTGTATCAACCGATTCAACTGAAGCAGAAGTCATGATATCAATTCCTGATTTTTTGAAAGATTTGGTAACCTCTTTTGAAACCTCTTCATCTTCAATTGGAAGAATATTTGGCATGAATTCAACTATAGTAACTTTAGTACCCATGCTATTATAGAAATAAGCAAACTCGCATCCAATAGCACCAGAACCCATTACTATCATGGATTTAGGCTGTTGAGGAAGTACCATAGCCTCTCTATAACCTATCACCTTAGTACCATCAATTTTGATATTTGTCAATTCGCGGCTTCTAGCACCGGTAGCTAAAATAATGTGTTTGGCATCAATTGTTTTTTTAGCACCACTGGCTTCGGTAACCTCTACTTTTGAACCTGAGAGTAATTTACCATAACCCTGAATCACATCAATTTTGTTCTTTTTCATCAGGAAGGCAATTCCCTTACTCATGCCATCAGCTACACCGCGGCTTCTTTTTACCACAGCAGAAAAATCATGCTCAGCACTTGAAACAGTGATCCCATAATCTTTAGCATGTTTAATATATTCAAAAACCTGTGCCGATTTTAATAGTGCTTTGGTTGGGATACAACCCCAATTCAAACAAACACCACCTAACTCAGATTTTTCGACGATAGCTGTTTTAAGGCCTAACTGACTTGCACGAATGGCAGCCACATATCCACCAGGACCGCTACCAATTACTACTAAATCGTAATTCATGTGTTATAAATATTTGGCGCAAAATAACCCAAAAAGCCTGAACATTCAATACAAATTAAACAGGTCCTATTATCCATTTTTTACTCAATTGATAAAATAGGATAGGAAAAGCAGGTGAATCATGGTTTTGAAGCCAAATTTTTCTCTTAAATTGCGGCAAAATAAAAAAACATGCGTACAGCTGAAATCCATACCAACAAAGGCATCATGAAGATTGAATTCTTTGAAGCAGATGCTCCTAAAACAGTAGAGAATTTTTGTAAACTAGCAGAAAGCGGATATTACAACGGGGTATCATTCCATAGAGTAATTCCTGATTTTGTGATTCAAGGTGGCGACCCAACAGGAACCGGTGCGGGTGGTCCAGGTTATACCATTCCTTGTGAATTAACAGGAGGCAATCAGTACCACGACCGTGGAGTATTGAGTATGGCACATAGAGGTAGAGATACAGGTGGCTCGCAATTCTTTATTTGTCACAATCGTTCAAACACCCAACATTTAGATAGAAATCATACTTGCTTTGGTAAAGTTGTTGAAGCCACTGTAATTTGGGACAAAGAGAACAATTGC
>JBMLPO010000185.1:0-19467 GCA_049242065.1 Bacteroidia bacterium | reverse complement strand
GATGTGATGGAAAAAGTTGTTGTTGTTAAAGCCTAAGACTCCATGTTACAATTAAATTATATCAGAGAAAACCTTGATTTAGTAAAAGCCAAACTTGCCAAAAAGCATGTAAAAAACATTGCTGATATTGACGAGATGCTTCGACTAGATGATGAGAAGAAAAAAGTAAAACTGCAGGTTGAAACCAACCAAGCAGAGGCCAATCAAATTGCCAAAAAGATTGGCGAATTGATGAAATCAGGTCAAAAAGAGGAAGCAGAAAAAATCAAGGTTCGTTCAAATGAATTAAAAGAATTAGCTAAAGAACAGGAAGCATTACTAAAAAAGCTAGAGGATGATATTTTCGCCATTCTAGTAACGTTTCCTAATTTACCTAATGATTTAGTACCTGAAGGAAAAACACCTGAAGAAAACTTGAACGTATTCCAATGGGGAGAAATCCCACAGTTACATGAAGCTGCGGTTCCACATTGGGATTTAATCAAGAAATATGATCTAATTGATTTTGAACTTGGCGTCAAAATAACCGGTGCAGGTTTTCCTGTTTATAAGAACAAAGGAGCAAGGTTACAAAGAGCAATGATTAACTTCTTTTTGGACGAAGCCATCAAAGCAGGTTATTCAGAAGTTATGCCTCCCTTATTGGTGAATGCTGATTCTGGTTTTGGAACAGGACAATTGCCAGATAAAGAAGGACAGATGTACCATGCAACAGCAGACGATTTGTATCTGATTCCAACTGCTGAAGTACCAATTACCAATTTATACAGAGATGTTATTCTGAAAGAAGAAGAGCTTCCTATAAAGAATGTGGGTTATACACCATGTTTCAGAAGAGAAGCTGGAGCTTGGGGAGCGCATGTGCGTGGATTAAACAGACTTCATCAATTTGATAAAGTAGAAATAGTTCAAATTGCACATCCTGATCAATCTTACCAAATTTTAGAAGAAATGGTAAAACATGTTCAAGGATTATTAGAGAAGTTAGAATTACCATACCGCATATTAAGACTATGTGGCGGGGATATGAGTTTCTCATCTGCATTAACATACGACTTTGAAACATACAGTGCTGCACAACAGCGTTGGTTAGAGGTGAGTTCAACTTCTAATTTTGAAAGTTTCCAAGCCAACAGAATGAAATGCAGATTCAAACCTAAAGAAGGAAAAAACCAATTGGTTCATACTTTAAATGGAAGCGCATTGGCCTTACCAAGAATTTTAGCTACTATGTTGGAAAACAATCAAACACCTGAAGGAATTAGAATTCCAAAAGCCTTACAAGCTTATACAGGTTTTGATATCATTAACTAACAATGTTATCAAACCAAAAAAGAAAGCCCGCTTAAATGAATTAAGCGGGCTTTCTTTTTGTTTAAATAGTATCATTTACAGAGCTGGAGGAATCAGGTTCTGAAGTAGTCTCTTCAGCTTCCAATCCTGCTTGACCTTGTGTAAGTAATATCAATACAAAACCAATACTAATAGCAGCATCAGCTATATTAAAAACTGGTCTAAAAAATTCAAAATCCTCTCCTGCCCAAAATGGAAACCACTCTGGGATATTTGTTTGAATAAGTGGGAAGTATAACATGTCCACTACCCTACCATGAAACCAATCATCATATCCAAAATATACGCCATAGAATACTGAATCGATGATGTCACCCAAAGCACCCGCAGCAATGAAGGTCCATGAAATGATATAAGGTAAACTACCACCTTTTTTAGCAAGGGATTGAATATACCAAAGGATGCCAAATACAAAAATAATTCTAAAGAGTGTGAGGAATACTTTGCCTGTTTTACCACCAAATTCAATACCGAAAGCCATTCCATAGTTTTCAGTAAAATGAAGTTTGAACCATTGTCCTAAAACATTGATTTCTTCACCTAACATAAAATGGGTTTTGATATATAATTTTACGAATTGGTCTATGAGAAGAATTCCAATCAGTAATGCAGCAGGAATGACAATTTTCTTATTCATGAGTTACAAATCTATTGAATTGAATTTTCAAAAAAAAAGGCTGTATCCAAACATACGTTTATGATACAGCCTTTTATATAACAGGCGTTAAGCTTATTTATATTGTTGAAGTTTAGCTTCCATACTTAAAGTAGTATGAGGCACAGCTCTTAATCTTTCTTTAGAAATTAACTTACCAGTAACTTTACAGATACCATAAGTTTTGTTTTCAATACGGATTAAAGCATTTTCTAAATTTTCGATGAACTTACGTTGACGAGCAGCCAATTGACTTAAGTATTCTTTCTCAGAAGTAGAAGAACCATCATCAATTTTATTGTATGCATTGTCTGTATCGGCACCACCGTTTAAACCTGGGTTTTGCATTTGGTTCATTAAGTTGTTTAACTCCTCGCGTGCAACCACTAATTTACGGTTGATGATTTCTTTGAACTCTGCTAAATCTGAATCGCTATAACGTTTTGCTTCCACCATTGGAGCTTCCTCTTTCTTTTCTTCAAAAACAGGAACTTTACTCACAACTGGTTTTAACTCTTTTTTAGGAGCTGCTGGTTTAACAACCGCTTTCACAGCAGGTTTAGCTGTGCTAACCTTAACTTCTGCTTTTTTAGCAATTGGTTTAATAGGAGTTGCAGTCTTTTTAACAACTGGCTTAGCAACTGGCTTTTGGGCAACAGCCTTTTTAGCTACTGGTTTAGCTACTACTGCTTTTTTTGGAGCTGCTTTTTTTGCAATTGTTTTAACAGGAGTTACAGTCTTTTTAACTGGTTTTGAAACCTTTTTTGCAATTGGTTTAGCTACTACTGCTTTTTTTGGAGCTGCTTTAGGAGCTGCCTTTTTTGCAACTGGCTTTTTAGGTGATACTTTTTTAGCAATTGCCTTTTTGGCAACAGGCTTAAGCACTTTCTTAGGAGCTGCTTTTACAGGAGCTTTCTTAGAAACCTTTTTAGGAGCCGGTTTAGCAACTACCTTTTTAGCAATTGCTTTTTTTGCAGCTGGTTTTGTTACAGGCTTTTTAACTGCCTTTTTAGGTGCTGGTTTAACAACAGCCTTTTTAACAGCCGCTTTTTTAGGAGCTGCCTTCTTTGCTGTTTTCTTCACCGCAGTTTTAACTACCTTTTTAGGTGCAACTTTAACGGCTGCTTTTTTAGGAGCTGCTTTTTGCTTTTTAGCCGGCGTTTTCGCAACAGCTTTCTTCACTACTTTTTTTGCCGCTTTAGCAGGAGCTTTTTTTGCTGGCGACTTTTTACTCTTCTGGGCCATAGACAATTTACGCTTTTTGGATACTAACTTGAATCCTATTTTCATCAACTTCTATTGTGTTTTCAAGGCTTGAAGCCAAATCAAACTCAATAGAGGTTGCCAATAATTCGGTGCAAATATAGCTTTTGAACTGATTAATAGAACTTTTTATATAATCGTGAGCTTCAATTTTTATTAAAATCTTATCAGTTACCTCCAAATTCATCTCTTTTCTGAGTGATTGTAACTTGCTGATAATCTCTCTTGCAACTCCTTCTTCCTTTAATTCAGGGCTAATCGACACATCCAAGGCCACAGTTAAACGACCTTCATTGGCAACTTTGTAACCTGAAATTTCTTTCGACAAAATTTCAACATCTTCTAATAAGATTGAAATTTCTTCACCTTCCACTAAAATTTTACATGTGCCATTGGCCTCAAGTTCAGAAATTTTATCCTGTTTTAAGTTTACAATCTCTGCTGCAACTGCTTTCATTTTTGCACCAACCTTTTTGCCCAATGTTTTAAAATTAGGTTTGATTGACTTATCAATAGCATCAATAAATGAAAGTTCTTTTACGTTTACTTCAGCCAAAATTAAATTTTGAACATGTACAATTTCATCTTTTATTCTTTGGTCAACCAAAGGAATTAAGATTTTTTGCAATGGCTGACGAACTTTAATGTTTTCCTTTTTTCTTATAGATAAAACCAGAGATGAAATTTTCTGAGCATAATCCATTTGTTCCTCAAGCACCAAATCAATTGCTGCTTCATTTACAATTGGTAAATCAGTTAAATGCACTGATTCTGCTTTTCCACCTAAGTTTTTGTATAACCAATCTGAGAAAAATGGAGCAATCGGACTCATTAACTGAGAAGTAACCATTAAACATTCATACAAAGTTTCGTATGCAGCCTGTTTATCGGCATTCATCTCCCCTTTCCAGAATCTTCTGCGGCTTAAACGCACGTGCCAATTCGATAAATGATCAGAAACAAACTCTTCAATTGCTCTTGCAGCGGGAGTTGGATCGTAATCATCCATATTGGTTCTTACCTTTTTAACAAGGCTTTGTAATTTTGAATAAATCCAACGGTCTAACTCTGTTCTTTGAGCCAATGGAGTTGTTTTTTCAGGATTGAATTCAAATCCATCGATATTGGCATAAATTGCAAAGAAGCTATATGTATTATATAAGGTTCCAAAGAACTTACGCTGGCCTTCTGCAACACCTTCTAAGTCAAACTTTAGATTATCCCAAGGGTCACTATTCGAAACCATGTACCATCTTGTTGCATCAGCACCATATTTGGCAATTGTTTCAAATGGATCAACAACATTACCCAAACGTTTACTCATTTTGTTCCCGTTTTTATCGAGAACCAAACCATTTGCAATTACATTTTTATAGGAAATGCTATCAAACAATAAAACAGATAAAGCATGTAAAGTAAAGAACCAACCGCGTGTTTGGTCAACACCCTCTGCAATAAAATCTGCAGGGAAATTGTTTCTAAATACTTCTTCATTCTCAAAAGGCCAATGCCATTGCGCATAAGGCATTGCGCCACTATCAAACCAAACATCAATTAAATCTGGTTCGCGGAACATTTTTTCACCTTTTGACGAAACCAAAATTACTTGGTCAACAAATGGCTTATGTAAGTCCTTCATCACAAAATCGGCTTGCATAAAACCAGCCTTCACAGAAGCTTCAATTTCTTTTAAAAGTTCTGCTTCCGAACCAATACAACGGGTTTCTGAATTGTCTTCTGTTCTCCAAATTGGCAATGGAGTTCCCCAGTATCTAGAGCGAGATAAGTTCCAATCCACCAAATTTTCTAACCAGTTACCAAATCTTCCTGTACCAGTATGTTCAGGTTTCCAGTTGATGGTTTTGTTCAATTCAACCAATCTATCTTTTACAGCAGTTGTTTTGATGAACCAACTTTCTAAAGGATAATACAAAATGGGCTTATCGGTTCTCCAACAATGCGGATATGTATGATCGTATTTTTCTTTTTTAAACAGTTTACCTTCCAATTGAAGCTTCAGAATAATTCTTTCATCTACACTCAAATAGTTTAACTTGGAAGTATCTTTAATAACACCGCTTAATTTAACTTTCTGAATTTCTAATTCAGCTGCCTTTTCAGCATCAGTTAAGTAAGCCTCTTTCACATATTCTTCACCATATAAAAATTGGCCATCTTGTACTTCAGGCAAAAATTTTCCTCTTTTATCAACCAAAGTTAAAGAGCCAATTCCGTTTTGGCGAGCTACTTTAAAGTCGTCTGCACCAAAACTAGGCGCAATATGAACGATACCAGTTCCATCTTCGGTAGTAACAAAATCACCTGTTATGATTTTAAATGCTTCTCCATTTTCAACCTTGGCAAAAGGCAATAATTGCTCGTATTTTATTCCGGCTAAATCTTTTCCTTTTATTTCATCAAGCAAAACAAAAGGAATCAACTTATCACCTGCAGCGTATGAATCGAAGGCCAATTCAGCTTGTTCAGGCTTAAAGTATTTACCCATTAAATCTTTTGCCATCACAACCACTGCAGGTTCATGAGTAAAAGGATTATACGTTTTAATGATGGCATAATTGATTTTCTCTCCAACAGCCAGCGCAGTATTAGAAGGTAAGGTCCATGGAGTGGTTGTCCATGCTAAAGCATAAACAGGTTCTATACCATTGTAAACAGAAACTGCATCCTTTAAACGGAACATAGCAACAGCAGTATTATCCTTCACATCCTTATAGGTTCCTGGTTGGTTCAATTCATGCGAACTCAAACCGGTACCCGCAGCTGGAGAATAAGGCTGAATGGTATATCCCTTGTACAAATAACCTTTATCGTAGAGCTTTTTCAACAAATTCCATAAACTTTCGATATAGTTATTTTCGTAGGTGATATACGGATCATTTAAGTTGACCCAATAACCCATTTTATTCGTGAGATTGTTCCAAACATCTGTGAATTTCATCACATCTTTTCTACAAGCCTCATTGTATTCTTCGACAGAAATTTTCTTTCCAATATCTTCCTTGGTAATACCTAAAGTTTTTTCAACCTGCAATTCAACAGGCAAGCCATGTGTATCCCATCCCGCTTTTCTTTTTACCTGAAAACCTTTTAGAGTATTGTAACGACAAAACATGTCTTTTACAGCACGACTCATTACATGGTGAATACCAGGCATACCATTTGCACTAGGAGGACCTTCATAAAACACATAAGATGGCGCCCCTTCTCTATTGCTTACGCTCTTTTCAAAAACCTGGTTTTCATTCCAAAACTTCAAAACTTCTTCTTCGAATGCAGGAAAATCCAGTTTTTTATATTCTTTATACTTGCTCATTTCTTAAAACTCTCATTAATAGCTGATAGGCCAATTTTTAAAAGCCTGCAAAAATAGCAATAATGTAAGAGAATAAGAAATGCTAAAATCTTCAGAATAAAAGAAGCCTAAAACACTAACAAACAGATTTTTACCTCAACAAATAAGAAATTGGGAGTTTAAAATTTAATCCTCAGGCTCTACATCCACCAAAACAGTCCCGAATTCTTCTTTTGCATTGATACTTTTTGCCAATGATAAAAGCATGGATGGCAACAATAATAAATTCATGAACATGCCAAATAATAAAGCCAAAGAAGTGAGTACGCCCAAAGCAACTGTGCCTCCAAAATTTGAAGCAGCAAAAATGATAAACCCAGCAAAGAGTGCTACCGCTGTATAGATAATACTTGGGCCTGCTTCCATTAAACTTTCAGGAATGGCAATACTCATATCCCAATTGTGCTTTTTAAGTGAATTGCGATACTTGGCTAAATAATGAATGGTAAAATCAACTACAATACCATAAGCAATGCTAAAGATAATGATGGTTGATGGTTTTAATCTGATATCAAAGAATCCCATGATACCAAAGGTCATAACTAAAGGAATCAAATTTGGGATGAGTGAAATGAGCACCATTTTCCAACTAAAAAACAAAAATGCCATCATTACAGAAATAATGACCAAAGCAGAAATCATACTTTGGATTAAGTTTTCTATGAGGTAATCATTTCCTTTTAAAAAGATGGCACTGGTTCCGGTTATCTTTACATCGTATTTATCTTTTGGGAAAATAGAATCTACCTTTTGTTGAACGCTTGCAGTCAGCACCTTCATTTTTTGAGAACCAATATCTGCCATTTGCACACTCACCCGAGCCACTCTATAGGTGCTATCTACCATTGATTTGAGTAAGCCTTTACTGTTTCCTCCTTTAGGCAAATAAGAAACAATATTGGTAATATCTACTACACTTGGTACTACATAAAATCTTGATTCGCCATTGTTCATTCCTTGGTTGGCAAATTTGAGAAAATCTACAATTGAAACTGGTCTCGAAAATTCTTGGTATTGGTGAAGTTCCTTTTGTAAGCGATTCATTTTTTGAAGCACTACATAGTCTTTAATACCATCCTCTTTTTTGGTATCAATTCTAATTTCAAATGGAAGTGTTCCTTTGAGGTGTTTTTCAAAAAATTTTAAATCTTGATAAACCTTGTCGGATTCGGGTAAATCATCAACTACATATCCTAGATTCTGCACCTTAAATGCACCAATAACAGAAATACCCAATAACACCAAAGTAATGATATAAATTGTTTTTCTTTTGTTATAAACTAAGTAATTACAATAACCTAAAACCTTATTTAATCTTACGCCATCAAGGTGTTTGATATGATGCGGCTGCGGAGGAGGTAAATATGAATATACAACAGGAATAAACACCAGTGATATTACATAAATCACCATAATAACTATACCAGAAACTATTGAGAATTGGTCGAGAATGGCACTGCCAGAAAAACTAAAAACTACAAACCCCACTGCTGTGGTTATATTGGTTAAAAACAAGGCCAAACCATTCTTTGAAATCAATCGAATCAATGCCAGCATTTTATTCCCATGCTTGGTAAATTCTTGGTGATAAACATTCAGCAAATAGATACAATTTTGCACACCAATGATCACCATTAATGGAGGAAGAATGCCTGTTAACAAAGTAATTTTAAATCCAAAAATAGCCAGTGTTCCCAGCGTACAAATTACCCCAATAACAACTACAATTAATGAGAAAATAACAGCAGAAAAGAACTTAAAGAAAATAAAGATGAATAAGGCAGTTACAGCAATTGATAAATAAGTAAAGATTTTGATTTCATCTGAAACCTTAGAACTAAAAATAGTTCTCACATAGGGCAAACCCGACATATGGATTTGGGTATTGTATTTGGTTCCAAGCACATTGGCTCTTTCTTCAATACTTTTAACCAAAGGAATTCTTGCTTTGCTATCGAGTTGATCTTTTTTAAGCGTTACCGCCATAAGGGTTACTTGCGTTTCTGGATTGTACAATAAACCCTCATAAAACCTCAGTTCCTTTAATTGATTTTGAAATGAATCAACCTCTGCCTGGGTCTTGAATTTACTTACAAGCAAAGGCTTTAATTCTAATAATTGTGTTGAATCATTTTTGTATAAATTGTAGAGTTTAGTTATGGATAATACCTTTTCTACCCCTTCAATTTTTTCTACATCATCGCAAAGTTGAGCCCAATCTGAAAAGAACTTTTGTTGGAAGAGTTGATCTTGTTGCACCCCAATCACCATGATATTTCCATCTTCACCAAAAGTTTCCTTGAATTTGATGTATTCGATAAAATCAGGGTCATCTTGAGGAATTACCTTTACAAAGTCGTAGGTCATTTGCACCTTAGTAGCAAAAAAGCCCATACCGAGTGTAAAAACGGCCAGCGCAATCAATATCCAGAATCGGTTACGCAGTATATAAGTTCCAAAAGTATTCCACATAGATTCCGGCAAAAGTACTCAATTTTCGATGAAGGATTCTATCATTAAATTGTAAATGAGATAAGAAGCTCAAAATCTAAGGTAAATCAATGCCTGAAAAATTGAAATCTCCTCAAATCAGCCCAAATCAAATCCAGAAATAGTAAAAATGATACTAAATTTTTAATCAGCGGTACGAAACTAATTTGCATGTCGTTTATTTGTGATTCGAAAAATGAGAAGATTAATCATTCTTGCAATCGGAGCTTTTCTTTCTCTGTTGCAAATAACATCAGCCCAAACTAATAAAGAACCGGCCCCGGGCACCTGGAGGGTACACCTACCCTATCAATCCAATTTTTGTATTGAAAGAATTGGCAATAAACTCTATTGTGGTTCTATGAGTGGTTTGTTTACCTTTAATACAGACGATAATAGTATTGAGCGTTTATCTAAACATACTGGATTATCTGATGTGGAGGTTTCATTGTTCAGGTATAATGAAAGTAAGAAAATCAGTATTGTAATTTACATGAATACCAATATTGATATCATCGATCACCAGAATAATGAAATCATCAATATTCCAGACATACTTCAAAAAAGTATGATAGGAAAAAAAACAGTTAATGGTGTTTTCTTCTTTGAAAATAAGGCTTATTTGGCATGTAGTTTTGGAATTGTTGTAATAGACCTCGACAAAAAACAGATTACAGATTCGTATCAAAACCTAGGAGCAAATGGTGCACAGGTAGAATTTTTATCCGTAGTTATTCACGACAATTCCATCTTTGCCTCGGCAGCTGATGGGATTTACAGAGCCTCACTGAACGCGCCTAATTTATCTGATTTTAAATTTTGGGCTAAATCTACCAACTCCTTATACAGCAATCAATCATGCGTTTTTAAAAATCAGGTTTATGCAGTTATAGATAGTACAGTAAAAATATATGATGGAATTGGCGGTTGGATAAATTGGCCACATAGCAGCAGCACTAAAATTAAGATGTTAAAAAATAGCAACAATCAGCTCATTTTTGTTTCAGAAGAACAAATCATCATTGAAAAAACGGATGGAAGTGTGATTAAAAAAGGCTTTACATTCAGGAATGATGCGGTGATTGACGCAAGAGGCTATTTATGTATGGTGGATGATATTTTTGGATTGACCTATGAAAGAACTGATAATGGTAATGTTGAATATTATAATCCGAATGGACCTGCTGGAAAAACTTTTGGTAAGATGTTGTACCATAACAAAAAATTATGGGTAACTGGTGGATATGTAAATGATGTATGGAGTCCATTGGTTTATAATAATACCAAGTTCGCCACATTCTCAGATAATTTATGGTATAATTATTCTAAAGTCGACCATCCACAAATAGAGCCGGCAAAAGATTTTATTGATGTAAAAAAGAATCCTTATACAGAAGAAATTTATTTGAGTAGTTATGGAACAGGTATTTTTGAAATAAAGAATGATGTAGTTACCAATTTTTATGATGACAAAAACAGCTCACTCCAAAGACTCCAAGTAACAGATCCAAACTACAATCCTTTGTTATGTGGAGGAATGGATTTTGATATTTATGGCAATCTTTGGGTTAGTAATTTTGGTGCATCAAAGCCTTTAAGTGTAAAATCAAAAACAGGTTGGACATCCTTCTCAATTGGAACCTTATTGGTAGGAAATGAAATTGGTTGGGTAACTTGTGATGACTATAATAATGTTTGGGCAAATACATTAAAAGACAAAGGTATCTTGGTTTATAACCATGCAGGCACACCTAATAATCCAAATGATGATACTTATAAATTACTTTCAAAAGAAGCAGGACAAGGAGCTTTGCCTAGTAATACAGTTTTGTGCATGAGTTTAGACCAAAGAGGTGAAATGTGGATTGGAACCAATCAGGGACTTGCAATTCTAAGCAATCCGGGATTGATATTCAACAACAAAAATTCCAGCTTTGATGCTCGTCAGATTATAATACAAGTGGGTAGTAATTACGAAGTATTTTTAGGAAAAGAAGTAATCAACTGTATCAAAGTTGACCCAGCTAACCGCAAATGGATTGGGACCAGAAATGGCGTTCATTTGGTATCAGCTGATGGTTATACATTATTAAAAACATTTACTATAGCCAACTCACCCTTGTTATCAAATAATGTGATTGAAATTGGTATTGATGAAAAAACTGGTGAAGTATTTTTTGGGACTGAAAAAGGAATTATTTCTTATGTTGCAGATGCCACAAAAGGAGCTGAAACCTTTAATGAAGTGAAGATATTTCCTAACCCTGTAAGACCCGAATTTACAGGTGACATTACCATCAGAGGTTTGGTGAATAATGCCATAGTAAAGATTACTGATATCAGCGGAAACTTGGTTTATGAAACCACTGCCAATGGAGGAACAGCCACATGGAATGGAAGAAACTTTTCTGGAAAGAGAGCATCCACAGGAGTGTATTTGGTGATGTCGGCAGATGAAGACGGCAATCAATCTTATGCAGGGAAATTGGTATTTATTCATTAGGGCGGCTGGCTGCGGACGGAAGGCCTCTGGCTGCTGGCTGCTGGCAAAACTTTAGTAGGAGAAAGTTCTTAGATATGAAGAAACGTTTTATTGCTGCTTAGAGGAAAAACCAACATTTTAAAACTAATCGAAAAGCCAACAGCAAACGGCCAATGGCTAAAGTTACTAGCTAGCAACAAACTTAAATTAATATTTCAGGTTTTGCTTTAACAATATAAAATACCACAAACTTGGCTAGAAACAATTCTTTTCTTATTGTTGAAATATGAAGGCAAGTATTTTAAAAGGCATCAATCAGCCATTGGTTTTTGAAGAAACATCTAATCCCATTCCGGAAGCAGATGAGGTAGTGGTGAAAGTAAAAGCAGCAGCATTAAATCACAGAGATGTATGGATTCAAAAAGGCCAATATGCAGGTTTAGTTTTTCCAATTATTTTAGGAAGTGATGGTTCAGGAATAGTTAGTGCCGCTGGTTCTGATGACAACAAACATTTAATTGGAAAAGAAGTTATTATCAATCCTTCATTAAACTGGGGTTCTAATCCAAGAGTGCAAGCCAAAGATTATATCATCTTAGGATTACCTAAAAATGGTTGTTTAGCTGAAGAAGTTAGCATACCATCAAGATTGGTTCATGAAAAACCTGCTCATTTAAGTTTTGAACAAGCATCAGCCTTACCACTTGCAGGACTGACCGGATACAGAGCCTCGATGGTAAGAGCAGGAATTAAATCGGGAGAAACAGTCTTGGTAACAGGAGCAGGTGGTGGAGTTGCATTATTCTGCATTCAATTTGCCATTGCACAAGGCTGTAAAGTTTTTGTTACATCAGGTTCAGATGAAAAGATTGAAAAAGCCATTGCATTAGGAGCTATTGGTGGAGTGAATTATAAAAATGAAGATTGGCACAAAGCTTTAGTGAAAATAAGTGGTGGATTTGATGCCATTATTGATTCAGCATGTGGTGATAATTTCTCGAAATTAGTTGACATGGCTAAACCTGGAGGAAGAATAGCTTTTTATGGTGCAACACTCGGTGCATTCAACAGTGGAGTACCAGCAAAAATATTCTGGAAACAACTAGACATTTTAGGCTCTACCATGGGCAATGATGACGAATTCAAAGCCATGTTGGAATTCGTCAACAAACACAAAATAGTACCTGTAGTTGATGAAGTATTTCCATTAGTCAATGCAGAAGCCGCCATGCGCAAAATGGATGAAGGAAAGCAGTTTGGAAAAATTGTGTTGTCCCTGTAGCACCGCGATTTATCGCGGTGTCTTTTAAAATTTATTTTAATAATCATTCGATTTATCGCGGTGCCAATTATAATTCAACATATCAATCATTCGATTTATCGCGGTGCCAATTATAATTCATCATATCAATCATTCGATTCATCGCAGTGCCTAATAAAATTTATTTTATTAAAATAAGATGAATGTGCCATTCAATTTATTGAAGATTGAATTGTATTTTAGAATAAATCAATCAGTGTAAAAGTGATTCGCTATAATTATTCAATTCAACTGCAATTCTTAATAAATTGAACGATTCAATTGAATACAAGAAATTACTTCTACATTACCTTATATGAAACCAATTTTCTTTTTCTGTTTTTTGATTTTCTTCAGTCATGCAGTTTATGCCGATTTAAAATATCAGCCCATCAAAATCGAGTTAAAAACAGAGAAAGATATGTATCAAGAAGGTGATATCATTGCTTTAAAAATTGTCATTCACAATACCGACCCTAGTCGCACTTATCCTTTTTTACTTCCCAAAAAGAATAAAAGTAATGGCCAAAAACTCTTTTATGTTGAGGTCTATGACCGAGCTAAAAACAGCTCAATACTTCGTTATTCTGAAGATAGAAAAACAAGTTCAACATTAAACAATGGAGATTATGAAATAAAAAATTTAAGACCCCTTGAAAGTATTGAAATTCCATTTTATTTAAATGAAACTGATACCAGCTTTATCTTCAACCATCAAATTGGAGCGCCTCTTTTTGCTGGTATTTATCAGTTCAGAATCAACTACCAAACTTTTCAAATAAAAGAAGCTACAAATCTATTTCACTATTATAATCATTCAGAGGAAGAGTTTCCTGATGATGGTAAAATAGCCATGTCGAGTTCAGGATTATTCAGTAATTTCCTTCAAATCAAAATTAAAAGAACGGCTGATACCGTTGTCAATATTGCAGGTAAAAATTGCTTCATTAAACCCAATGGCGATAGGTACTTATACCTCACAGAGAATCTAAAAGAAATTGTAACTGATGAAAGATGCATGCATATTACTAATATTCCTCCTGATAGCTTTGCTGTAAATAGGGAATATTTCTATAGTTATTTTAAAAATAATTATGCTGAATATGTCAACCGTTTTGATGACGGAGATGTTATTGAATACAGGAAGTTCAGAGATGAATGTCCGGACTATTTATACACTGAAAAATTCAATGAAAACAAACAAAGAATATTCTGGGCCTATCAGTTATCCGATAAGAGTTTTTATCAGGTAAGTTATAAACAACCGGGGAGTCAAATAGAACAAGAAACCTATTGCTCGTTCACAGGAACTAACTGCAAGGAGATAACTTACTATTATGGAAAAAATGGTGAATTCAAATCAACTAAAACTATCTTCAAAGAGAAATGTGTTGAAGTAGAAATCAACGGACAGAAACACTATTACCAAGGAGGAGTTGAGGAGTTGGAAGGAAAATGAAGAAATTATTAGAAACAGATAATTAAGAATTACAGCCTTTAATTTTTAACTTCAGTTTTGCATTATCAAAAGAAATTTTGAGACTGAATCTATTATTACCTAAATAAGTAAGTGTTCCAGAATAATAGTTGATTGGCTGACCATTATAGGTTGAGTTTTCATCTTTAATTTCTACAGTGCTTTTAGACCTATCGATATAAATTGTTCCTTTAACAATTATTATTTCATTTAGACTATTTTTAAAACTATATTCAACCAAATAGGATCGTTTATCAACAAGTCTAACAGAGCCTTTACCATTTTTGATATCAATAGTACCTTCTTTAAAAGAAGGACAATTTCCTGGATTAAACGAGTATTTTCCACTTTCCGTAAAAACAACAAAATTACCTCCCCCGCATTTAATTTCAGCATCAATGTCAACATCAACCCAAACGACAGGAGGAATGGTATTAAGATAAGCTAAGCCATCATATGGTATTGAATAATTAATTTCTCTACCACTAGAAATTGATTCACAAAGACCACTAATTGTTTCTAATTTATAAAACAAAGGAGAAGAAAACGGACACTGCTCTTTATGATAAATTCCTATTGCAAAATTTGTACTATTCACGTCTAAAAATGAAGGAACAATTAGTGTTTGGTTGGTTTCATCCCAAACCTTACCATCTCCTATATTATTTAAGCTTCCCATAAAATCAAGATAAAAACCTTTGGATTTTAAATCGAACAAATTGGTAAATTTTATCTTAGCGAAGCCACAACCTAGCTCATAATTCTTATATAAGAAAATTTTATCATTATAACCCTCTGAAACAATTTTGTAACCAGTAGGAACTCTTAATGTTTGTGTTTCTTTTTCTGAAAGTGTATAGCTACTGTATGTATAGACGCTGTTAACATAATCAAAAGTAATTCCCGAATAAAATAGTTTATACCCACTATTTTCAGGGACTTCCATGATGATAGTTCTTCCTCTATTGAATTGAGAAATTCCTTGATCCCATCTAAGATAGACTTCTTCATTTGTACCACTCAAAAAAAATCTAATTTCTGGGATAGAAATTACATCATTAAATCTTCTAGGTTTATCTATAAAATTATTATTTTCATCAACAAAACCGCTCAAATCACGCTTGGTACCCACTTCACTATAGATTTGACCAATAACATCTGATATAGCAAATTTTTCAACTACAGGGACCTTTATTTTATCTACATAACCAACTAGAATGGAATCGACTTTAACAAATTCAAATGTATCGATGTTTCTATATTGAATTTCTTTTCTAATAGGGTTATCAATTCTAACCCCATTTACTATTCTCATTGGATCATTTTTATCGTAGATATAATTGTAAAAAGAATCTCTTATTACAGTTGGTACTTTTTTATATGAATATTGCCAACCTGAATAGGTACGATTTTGAATTTCATAACTATTTCTTACAAAATGAAGTCCTTTTGTAGTAAATTTATAAGTAAACTTGATACCCTGAGCACTGGTATGTGTATATGTTACTGTATCTACTCGTTTTTTACCTAAAAAATTAAAGTTTACATTTTCTACTTTCACATTTGCAGAAGCCGCAGAAATTGGCTTCATATTTACAGAAAGAGAAACAGGCATGTCTTTAGATAACACATATACCTTTTTAGTAACTGGTATATAATTTAAACCTGAAAATTGAACATCGACCTCCAATGGTTTATCAAATGTTGCTTGAGCAATAGGAGATAAAATTAACTTAACTTTTCCTCCAATAACAGGAAAATCATACTTACCATCTTGGTCATAAAAGAGGTCTAAATCTTTTCCACTTAGTGAGATTTGAACATCTTTTGGAATACTATTCGAAATTGAATCGAATAAGTTAATAACTACAATTGGGTCGACCAAAGAAGTATTTAAGTTTAACTTAAAATCATTTAACTCATTTAATGGATTTTTACAAGCTGTAATCAAAACAGTTGATAAAGCAAATAATAGGAAAAAATGTAGAAAGAACCTTTTCATATTAGAATAACTTGAAATTAATTTTTAAATCTAGATAGGGAAAAAAAGTAAAATCGGAAAAAGCAGCTTTGATAATTTGCGAATTACTCTCATTCGCCGAAGGTTCTAAACTGTTAGATGCGCTAACTTTTGCATTTAATGGACCTGAATAAATCAACCCTCCTTCTAAAGAAATTCCTAAGCGTCTTTTAGGAATAGATCTTCCAAATCCAATGCCAACAATAGGTTGAATTGATTCAGGAACTAATTCTATTCAAGTTCACCCACCGATTCAGGGGGAAATTTAATAAACCCATAAGATTGGCTATCACGTGGAGTTGCAAAAGCACTGTATATACTTTTAGAATAAATTACTCCAAGTAAAAAGTGAAATGATGATTTTTGAGATGGATAAATTTCACTAATTAAACTATAATTCTGTAACTGAGGTTTTATTTTTAAAGTCACATAATCAGTTCCGAATTTGGTAGAAGTAGAAAGCATGGTTTCTGCAATATGGTAACCCGCTTTTAATTTAAACGGCTTAGCTAGGCTCATATTCAAAGAGCCTCCAAAACCTAAAGTAGAAGCCCCAAAACCAATACCTATTTTCCCATTTTTCTTTTCAATATTCTTTGGCTTCTCGGTCTGAGAAAAAACTTGAGTATTAAAAAATAAAACAAAAAATACGTTCAAAAATAATAGACGCATTTTGAAAGAAAAGTAATTGAAAACCATATTTTATTTTTATTTCCTAATAAATATTCTTCAAATCTAGAGTTTGAAAAATGAACAGACAATACCTCAAAAGGGGGATATATTTCATTCATTTATAGAAGGAAAACCAATAGTTATAAATCAAAAAAAGGAATGGCTAAATAAAATTAATATCAATTAATATGATTTCAATTCTTTGAAATTAAACCTATTTAAAGGCTGATAAGTGTTATTACAACGCTGTATGTTAAAAAGAAAATATAAAGTTCAATTCATTTAAAAACTATATCAAATATTTTCAAAACAGTAAGGATTCAATGGTGTACGTTGATTTTGAAAATCATAGCATTAAATTGTTTTGGTTGATCAAAAAAATCTTTCAAAAAAGACCTTCTATAAGCAAAAGAATTAACAACTAACTGGAAGCTACTCATATAATACCATGAAACAAAATTCTTAAGTTCCTATTAAAAAATATTTCTCCACCAATCATTTGCTTTAAAGTAGATGAAAATTTAAATAAATAAAAAAAACAAACCCTTGAGCATATCAATTGCTAAATTTTTGGTCAAGTTTCAAATCACTTGAGGGTTTGATTAATACTGCACATCAATCTAAATGAAAGCAGCTATGGCACTCGAAATTTTAAGGTTAGCCAATACACTTACACCTAGCTTATTTTGGAATTGTTTGATATGCCATTTAACAAATTCATTTTACATGTCATAAAAAGCTATCAATAGGGTCCTAATGCTTATAAACCTCTTTTGAAAATCGTTGAATTATTAGAGCCAGCTTTTGGAAATTCAATTGATATAAATTATTTCAAATAAATTAATCCCTGACACAACGAACAGCAAATCCATCAAGCTTATTCGCAAAACTATATCGAGTAACACTTTCAGAACTGTTGCGAAGCTCGATATCCCAAGCAAAAAGGTTACCATTTTCTGTTGAACTCCACCAATAACCAACCGAACCAATTCCATAGAATCCGTTTGAGTTGATTATGCCACCTGGTAGTGCAGAAAACCCACTGCTATCTGATGCATTTATATTTGGAGCATCCCAACCCGCTATAGTTTTCATTTTTCCTCCAGCCAAATTATCACCTCCCAAATAGGTAATTAACTGCACCCATTCAGAATCACTTGGTATATGCCAACCATTTGGGCAGGCAGCCATTGCAGTTTGCCAATCATACAAACGGCCATAGGTTGCGCAGTTGGCAGGGTTATTATCATAACACCAACTATTACCAGTTTGGTAATTTAAGTTTTGAGCAAACCACCATTGATTTCCTATTTTTACAATTTTGTAAGTTTGCCCATCTCTTGGATCATTGAAAGTAGAAAACTTAGATTTAATCACCAACTGTTTTTTTAAAGAAGTTGACCCACCTTCACCTTTTGCGGTAAGAGTAATGGAATATGTTCCTTCAACTGTAAATGTTTTTGATGGATTTACTTCTTTCGAATAAGTTCCATCTCCAAAATCCCACTCATATTCTGTTGCATTAGTAGTTTTATTTTCAAATAGTACCACAGATGGCACACTAAAATCATCACTTGAAAAGAGGAAGTCTACTTGGGGTTTATCCTTTTCAATCTTCTTGCATGATGGAATCAAAATAATAATAAAAGTTAGAGACATTATTATTAAATTAACAAATAATAATTTGATTAAATTCTTATACATCATCGAGCTTAATATATTTTATAAATGTATTTTCGATCAAAAGACATATGGCTATAAGAGCTGTCTTATAGCCATATGTAATTTACTTTAATATTATCTTTTGATTTTAATAGTAGTATTCAGTTACGATAATAATTCCAGAGCCCCCTGAACCTCCTGGAAAACCATTTGTTCCTGCAGCACCACCATTTCCTCCAGCGCCAATTGAATAAACATAATTGCCAGTAGGATTTGCTATCATAGCTTTAACATATCCACCAGCACCGCCACCAGCACCACCATAAAACGCATTTGAACCAGCGCCACTACCGCCACCGCCGCCAGAGCCTGAATTCATTTGTGCATTTCCGCCATTATTACCAGGCACTGATCCATATCCGCTTCCTCCAAAAGGCGAATTAGCCCCAGCACCACCAGTGCCTGCACCACCTGATGGAACAGAACCGGTAACACCTCCTTGTGAATTACTACCAAAAACTGATACTATCACTTGTGCTGGAGAGCTTACTGAAGTACTTCCTCCTCCACCGCCTCCACCTGATGATCCAGCACCACCATTACCTCCATTTGCAACTAACAAAGTATTTCCAAAAGTTGTTGCACCGCCGCTAGTTCCATTTCCACCTGTTCCTGCAGCGCCGCCACCGCCACCACCACCGCCAGCTCCAATCATTTCAA
>JBMLPO010000184.1:0-1589 GCA_049242065.1 Bacteroidia bacterium | reverse complement strand
GGAGGCGTCCCGAAAGTATTCGGGATCGATAGCTATCGGGATCGAACCTACGTCCTTCAGCTGACGGATATGATCCCAACGAGCTATCACTTCAAAAACAAAAAGGCATAAAAAAAACCAGCCGAAGCTGGTTTCTTATTTGTTGCGGAGGCAGGACTCGAACCTACGACCTTTGGGTTATGAGCCCAACGAGCTACCACTGCTCCACTCCGCGATTTAGGGATGCAAAAATAGGAAAATTATTGGAACCTGCAAACTATTTCTGAAAATTTCCCTAAAGGGGTGGATTTCAGCTTGATAATCCACCCCGCATAGAGCTTTCTTCATTTATAGTGCAGCCAATGCCAACTTAATCTCCTTTAAATTGAATGGTTCCGGCTTTAAATCGAGTTTAGTATTTGATGTGAATTTTCTGCTTTCCTTTAAAAATAAGGGTCCCAAATTTTTATCAAAACTCATCATGATAATGTTTATTTCCTTGTTTTTGGGAATTCTTACATTGTAGCCATTGTTGCTTCTATAAGCAGTTAACAAACTATTTTCTCCTTTAATCTGAAAATAGATTTGGGCATCTTCACTAAACGGAATATCAATTTCTGCCATCATTGTCGGTGGTGTTTTGCTAAAGCGATCACAGTTATACATGCCAAAATTACTTAATGAAGCACTATAGATCATTCTTGCCGCACCTTCATTTACAAGGCCAAGTCTGGTTCGTTTGGCTAGTATATCATCACCTGCTTTTTTTAGTTCAATATCTATTGGTTCATTCATTACAAATTCTTCCATTAGTTTATTTTCAGCTTCCGGGTAAAAATGTGAATTTCCATATTGCCAGGTTTGCAAATTGATTGCAGTTTTATATCCAAATTTTTGAGATACTTCTAATAAACTTAAATCTTCAATTTTTTCTATCTTGTCTTTAGTCCAGTAACTCTGATTCATTATTTCGGCATTAGTTGATTTTACTTTTGCCAATGCCATTAAATATCCTCTGGGAGATACGGCTGAAAGTTTATCACTATCGTTTACTGCAACAAATTTTTCAAGAGCTTTATTGTATGCATTTGTTTCCAAGATGTCGATATTATAAATGCAATTTTGTTTTTGAGCATTTAACCATGTTTTGAATTTATGGTATTCAGCAGTTTCATAGTTGATTGAGTCTCTTTTGTATTTCTCAATATCTGCTAAATATCTACCTAAATTTTTGTTGTATCTGTTGAGTTTTTCCTGGTAAAGTTTTTCCCTTCTTTTTACTTCAGCATTGTATCTTTTTTCAAGTTTTTCCTTGTTCACATAAAATCTTTCGAAGTAGGTATTATAAATTGATTTTGGAGGTAAAGGATACTTTTTGGGAGCTGCAGGTATAATTGGTTGAACAGGTGGTGGTGGAAGTTTATAGATGAATGAAATGTTTTTTAGTTTCATGAATTTTTCCGGTTTTCTTCCAGCCAAAAACAATTTTGAATTCACCTTAGTAAAAGGGATTTTTACTTTCGTTTTGGCTTCAACATTAAATGTATTTGGAGTTATTTTCCACTCAGTAATTCCGCTTGAATTTTTTTCAGCAACAAACACATTCATGC
>JBMLPO010000183.1:0-2413 GCA_049242065.1 Bacteroidia bacterium | reverse complement strand
ACAATGTTCCTCATAAAGGAAAGCAAAAAAGGAAACTGCTTTTTTTAGACGATTATATCATTAGATTTCCTAAAAAAGCCAATCAGGATTTTATCAAACGGGTGAGGGAAATTAAACAAATTTTTCCGTAACCCAGGGCTGAAGCCTCTGGGCTATTAAGGAATGAGGGATTATAATCTTCTTGTAATTTTTTCTAATATCTCTTTTTTCCAAACCATAAAATCACCTTCTAAAATGTGTTTTCTGGCTTCCTGACTCAACCAAACATAAAAGCTTAGGTTCTGAATACTTGCAATAGTTGCACCTAACATCTCATTACATTTGATCAGATGTTTTACATAAGCTTTTGAATAGTCAGGAGTAAAGATTGGATCCAATGGAGAATAATCCAGTTTCCATCTTTCATTTTTGATATTGATGATACCTTCTGATGTGAAAATAAATCCATGACGGGCATTTCTGGTTGGCATCACACAATCGAACATGTCTACACCAAGCGCAATGCTTTCCAAAATGTTTTCCGGTGTACCAACTCCCATTAAATAACGTGGTTTGTCATAGGGTAAAATATCACAAACCAAATCTGTCATTTCATACATTTGTTCTGCAGGTTCACCCACACTTAATCCACCAATTGCATTGCCATCCATTCCCTGATCAGCTGCATATTGCGCAGATTCTTTTCTCAATTCAGGATAAACACTTCCTTGTACAATTGGAAACAAACTTTGGTAATGATCGTATAAAGGTTCGGTTTCGTTGTAACGTTTGATACACCTGCTTAACCAACGATGAGTTAAATGCATCGATTTTCTTGCATAGTTGATATCGCAAGGGTAGGGTGGACATTCATCAAAAGCCATAAAAATATCAGCACCAATGGTTCTTTGAATATCGGTAGCATCTTCAGGAGAAAGAAATATTTTAGCTCCATCTAAATGAGAGCGAAATGAAACGCCTTCTTCTTTTATTTTTCTGATTTCACTCAGACTGAAAACCTGGTACCCACCGCTATCAGTAAGCATGGGGCGGTCCCAGTTCATAAATTTGTGTACACCACCTGCTTTGCTAATTACTTCCAAACCCGGACGCAAATAAACATGGTAAGTATTTGCTAATATTATTTGTGCTTTTACTCGTTCAGCTAAATCTTTTTGAGACACTGATTTTACAGTAGCTTGAGTGCCAACCGGCATAAAAATTGGGGTGTTTATCGGACCTCTTGAGGTTTCAATAACGCCCGCTCTGGCTTTTGAGGCAGCATCTTTCGACTGAATTGTAAATTTCATGAACGGCAAAGGTAAAAAACTGAGTGGAACCTACAAGAACATAAACACAACAATGAATCAAAGCAAAACTATTACATTTGGCCATGCATATTATTGATTTGCCATTTAATCAACTCATTGGTTTAAGTGTATCAGATAATCCTGAGTATTTCTTGATGTTAACCAATGATAACAAGTATACAAACCATGTAAAAACTGTCCATGCAGCAGCTCTTTTTGCATTGGCTGAAGGAACTTGTGGTCACTTTTTGCTAACTAATTTTGATGGAATAGCTGAAAATGTTTTTCCACTTTTAAGGAAATCAGAAGTAAAGTATAAGAAACCTGCAATCGGAAAAATTTATTCAAAGGTGCAATTGGTGAACGATACAATTGAATCATTTACAACAAATTTTATTGAAAAATCGAGGGCAATAATGCTTTTAAAGGTTGATTTATTTGATGAAAACGGAGTTCTGGTTTTTCAAGGTGATTTTGAGTGGTTTGTCAGCAAAGTCACTAATTCACAATAATTCTGAAAAACACTGATATTTCAGAAAATCAATTCTTTTAAACAATAGTTTGGCAAATAATTTGCTATAGTTGATACTTGCAGTTCCAAATCATGAGAGATTTTTTCAGCTTAGGCATAATAGATAAATACATACTTAAAAAGTACTTGCAGACCTTTTTCTACTCGGTTTTGCTTTTTACTTTGATTGCTATCTTTATTGATATCAGTGAGAAAATTGATGATTTTATTAAACGTAAGCCTCCTTTAAGTGTGCTTATTTTTGATTACTATATTTTTTTCATTCCCTATTTTATGGGATTGTTTAGCTCAGTATTTGTATTTTTAAGTACACTTTTTTTTAATTCCAAACTGGCTCAGAATACCGAAATTATTGCCATTCTAAACAGTGGTTTAAAATATCCAAGATTTTTAAAGCCTTATATGTTGGGCGCTTTTGTATTGTTTGTTGTTTTTTTAATTCTCAATACTCAGGTTTTGCCTTATTGTGATAAATACAGATTAAAGTTTGAAGATGATTGGATTCACGACCATGTTCAAACACAGAATAACAATATCTTTAATATGTTGGATGAAGACAATATCATTCACATGGAATCTTTTAACTATGAAG
>JBMLPO010000182.1:2350-5687 GCA_049242065.1 Bacteroidia bacterium | reverse complement strand
CTTCCAAAAATTGGGACTGCGAAAATAGGGTTTTCCAATTAAAATCAAAAAGCTGATTGAAAAATTTATTGTGTTTTCCCACAATTATTTACTTTTTGTATAGAAATGACTGCTATTTCAACAGATTTGGTCTTCTTTCTTTTGTTCTTTCTATGCTTTTTTCGTGTCGCCAATCGTCAATTTTAGCCTGATGACCAGACAATAATACATCAGGAACTTTCCATCCTTTGTATTCTGCCGGTCTGGTATATACTGGTGGAGAAATCAAATCATCTTGAAAAGAATCACTTAAAGCCGAACTTTCATCACCCAAAACACCCGGTATCAACCTTACAATTGCATCAACCATTACAGCAGTTGCCAATTCTCCTCCAGTTAATACAAAATCGCCCAAAGAAAGTTCCCTTGTTACCAAATGTTCACGCACCCTTTCATCCACTCCTTTATAATGACCGCATAAAAAGGCAATATTCTTCTTTCCAGACAATTGGTTGGCAATTTTCTGGTCGAAAACTTCACCATCGGGACTCAAATAAATGATTTCATCGTAACTACGGTCTGCCTTTAAAGCTTCAAGGCAAGTATCAATGGGTTCAATTGCCATCACCATACCTGCTCCACCACCAAAAGGATAGTCGTCTACCTTTTTGTGTTTATTACTAGAATAATCCCTGATATTGTGCAAGTTAATCTCAACCTTATTCTGCTCCACGGCTCTTTTTAGGATGGATTCACTAAAAGGACCTTGAAAGATTTCAGGAAAAAGGGTTAAAATATCTATTCGCATTGGGCGCAATTTACCAAAAACTAAATGAATTGGCGAATGGTGCCCATGTGTTTTCAATGGAAACACTTATTTTTGATTTTATGAAAAAGCTTTTATTGCTCTGTTTTCTTACTTGTACCTCCACCTTGTGGGGCCAATATGCCACCAAAAAGGAAATGAAACTGAATCAAATATTGGCTGAAAATAAAGGAAAGGCAGTATTTTATAATTCATTGGGGATGGGAGTTCTTCCCTCCCAGCAGCTCATGATTGGCGGTAATCATATTAGCTATAGAAAATTTGGATTTGGACTGAGTTGGCGTGTTGGACTTCAAAGCATTTTGGAGACTAGAGAAAAGAATTTTAGTTCAGTTTTATATGAAAATGCCCAGAAAAATGGATGGTTTACAGGTGAAGTATCGAAAAACTATGCCTATAACGGCTGTCTGAATTTTGTTATTCCGATTACTAAAAAAATTCCATTTTATGTGGGAGCTGGCGTAACCCGAATCCGTCAGTTTGATGCCATTCATCCTCTTGGCGACCCAACAGTTACAGAATGGGTTGTGAATGAAAATGAAACAAAATTTGATGCCAACTTTACTGCAGGTGTTTTTGTACCTCTTAGCAGTAGAATTATTTTAAATGTAGGATATGATCATTTACCACAAACGGTTTTTGTAGGAATATGTATTGCGAGTCCTTATGTTTGGGAAGATATTGATATGTGGTAAGATGAAGAACGCCTGTGTATTGTTTTTGATGATTTGCGCTATTTCCTGTAATCAGCAAAAAACTGAAAAGGAAATGTATGCGGAAGCAGAATCTCTTTATGATTCAGAAAATGATTCTTTGTGTATTATTAAATTAGACGAACTAATTCAACAATATCCATCCCATACGGATGCCATTTATTTAAGGGCATTTGCCAAACATCGTTCGGGTAAATTAGCAGAAGCAATTGAAGATTATAATTTATATATCCAATTGAATTCCAAAGATGAAGAAGCTTATTATTTTAGAGCTGTAGCCAAGTACCATGTGATGGACAGCTCAGCTTTGGAGGATTACAACAAAGTTATTTCATTAAATCCACAATATGGAGAAGCCTATAACAACCGGGCGATGATCTACTTAGAGAGAAATGAAAATGAAAAAGCTTGTTTAGACTTAAAAACGGCATTAGAGCTTGGAATCAAAGTAGCAGATTCAGCTTATGAAAAGTACTGTCAATTAGAATCAATCCAATAAACCATCTGGTAAATCTAGACCAATTTCTTTGGTTTCCTCATCAACCCACTGAATAATAGGTTCTACAGCAGGAATAAGTAATTCTTTATTTTGATAAGTAGTTTTAAAAAGCAGTTGCATGGGCATTTCAATTAACTCTTCTACCCTACCCAATTCCCCAATTTGTTCGTCGATTAATAAAAAACCAACCAAATCTTCATCTACTTTTTGCTTTCGTTTTGCACCTTTTTTTAAGGGCATCAGCAATTGATAAGAAACAAAATCTGCCGCAGCATCAACCGTATCAATGCCTTTTAATTTTATTAAGAATTCATTTCCGCTAAGAGCTCGAAATGAATCCAATAAAAAAGGAACAGGCTTTTCCCGAATTTCGAGAAAAGCCCATTCCTTTAATTTTTCTTTTTGGTTTAACTGGATTTTCAGTTCACCAAAATTGCCATGAACTTTCACAACAGAACCAATGATATCAAAATCTTTTCTGTTGATAGTTTTCAAAGCCAATAATTATTCTGCAGGAGTTTCAGTTGCTTCAGCAGCAGCTTCTTCAGTTGCAGGAGCCTCTTCAGTTGCAGGAACTTCCTCAACAGCAGGAGCATTTGCAGCAGCAGCAGCAGCCTCAGCAGCAGCTAATTTAGCAGCAATTTTCTCTGCACGAGCAGCGTTTGCTTTTGCTTCATCAGCAAGTTTAGCAGCAGCTTGATCTTTAGCACTCATGTTAACACGAGATTTGTGTTGTTCAACTTTGTTTGCTTTTTCTGAAACCCAAGTTTCAAATTTAGCATCAGCTTGTTCTTGAGTAATTGCACCTTTAGCAACACCCATTTCTAGGTGATGTTTCAACAAAGCGCCTTTGTAAGATAACAAAGCACGACAAGTGTCGGTTGGTTGAGCACCACTGTTTAACCAATAAACTGCACGATTCACATCCAGGTCGATTGTTGCCGGTTGTGTTTGAGGAAGGTATGAACCAATCTTTTCGATAAACTTACCATCCCTCGGAGCACGTGAATCCGCCACCACTACGTGGTAAAAAGGTGCTTTTGAACGTCCATGACGTTGTAGCCTGATTTTTACTGACATATAATAATAATTTGTTTTTTAAACCCGGGGTCTCCATTTCCACGGGGCTGCAAATTTGAGAAATTCTTATTTAAATTCCAAACATTCTCAGTACTAGCCTTCAAAAATGCCAAATTGAGTGAAGTGATGGGTGAAATGTTTGCTTTGAAATTTCATCCATTCTTGCTTATTCAATGGCCCAAATACTGGATGGTTGAAAATAGATTCGGGGTGTTTTTCCCAAAAATCAACAAAGCTATT
>JBMLPO010000182.1:0-2340 GCA_049242065.1 Bacteroidia bacterium | reverse complement strand
AAGGTATTGATCTCATTTTGAAGCGCATCTGTTGCTTCCTCCAAGTTTGAATAGTTTAAATCTTGCAAACCTTCTTTTAAAAACGGAGCAGGAAAACCTCGTTTTAGAGGCGCTTCACTCATTAAAAAAAGCAATTTGGTCTTTTCTATTTTTTCTGGGGGAGTTATCACATCTACTTTTAATTTACCCTGACCAATCTGCAAGGGTAATAACATATGCTCCAACATGTGTTGGGCAGTCATGCTACCCCAAATGGGGGCAGTATCTACCTGAAGTAGACGGGTATATTCTTTTAAATTGAATTCTGGAAACTGTATAAATGCCATTTTATGGATTGATTTCGAAAATTACATAAGTAGAACCCTTTGGTTTCATCCAAATTTGTCCATCGTTACCAAGCATCGCACCTTTTTTATTTCTGAAAATTTCTGAAGGATCTTGGTGCAAAATCTGTTCTACAAAAGTTGGTGCAAAAATCGAATCGAAATGTTTGTAGAATTCTGCCTTGTTTTTATAATCTCTCAAAGGAAACTGAATCCTAGCAGCAATTTTCTCTTTGTTTCTGTCCATTACATCCCACTGAAACTGTTCGAAAAAACGGATGAAATGTTTTGCGTTTTTAAAACCTGCAGAAGTCCAACTCATTACAATGGTGCTATCTCTAAACAATTGAGATTTATTTTGGTACTCATTAGGAAGTGTATAGTCAATTACTTGCGCATCCATTCCTGGTATAGAGCCTCCGCTGTTATCAGATTTATAAACTGCAGGACTATTAGCCGTAGAATCTTCTGGTGGGAAAATGATATGAGGAGTTGGTTCATCGCATGCTATTTGCAATAACCCTAAAGCCATCATTCCTAAAATAAATTTTTTCATGCCTGAATACCTATATAATTATGTGGAGTGATTTGCAATAATTCGTTTTTCACTTCCTCACTTAATTGCAAGGTAGCTATAAATTCTTTTATTTGTTTCTCTCCAATTTGTTCGTTGGTTCTTGTTAATGATTTTAAGGCTTCATAAGGTTTTTCAAAGCCTTCTCTTCTCAATATAGTTTGAATGGCTTCTGCTACCACTGCCCAATTGTTTTCTAAATCGGCCTTTAGTTTTTGCTCATTTAATAATAGTTTACCCATTCCTTTTAATAAAGAATTCAATGCAATGGTTTGATGAGCAAATGGAACACCAATATTTCTCAAAACCGTACTATCTGTTAAATCGCGTTGTAATCTAGATACTGGCAATTTAGCTGCTAAATGTTCGAAAATTGCATTGGCAATTCCTAAGTTACCTTCTGCATTTTCAAAATCAATTGGATTGACTTTATGTGGCATCGCGCTTGAACCTACTTCACCTGCCTTTAATTGTTGCTTGAAATAGTCCATAGAAATATACTGCCAAACATCTCTACTAAAGTCGAGTAAAATGGTATTGATTCGCGCACAGGCATGAAATAAGGCTGCCAAATTATCGTAATGTTCTATTTGCGTAGTAAACTGAGAGCGACTTAATCCCAAATGATGATTGACAAAATCATTTCCAAACTCAATCCAATTGATTTGCGGATAAGCTACATGATGGGCATTGAAATTTCCTGTTGCTCCGCCAAATTTTGCAGAATAGGGAACTTGTTTCAACTGATTCAATTGCACCCCTAAACGTTCTGCAAAAACCATCCATTCTTTTCCTAAACTAGTAGGAGAAGCGGGTTGTCCATGTGTTCTAGCCAATAAAGAAATAGATTTCCATTCTGCAGCTTGGGCTTTGATTAATTCAATAATTTTTTCAATTGCAGGAATGATTTCTTTTTGCACGGCTTCCTTTAAACTCAATGGAATGGCTGTATTATTGATATCTTGAGAGGTAAGTCCGAAATGCACAAATTCAAGGCTTTCTGTCAAACCCAATTTGCTGAATTCATCCTTTAAAAAATATTCAACCGCTTTTACATCATGGTTAGTTGTTTTTTCTATATCCTTTATTTGTAAAGCCTGCTCTTCTGTAAATTGCTGATAAATGCTTCTTAATGATTTTTTCAAATCTTCATTTAAAACACCTTTTAACTGAGGTAAAGGTTTTTCAACCAAAGCTATGAAATACTCAATTTCAACTAGAACACGGTATTTAATCAATCCAAATTCACTAAAATAAGTTGCCAGATTTTTTGTTTGACGACGGTATCTACCATCTACCGGGCTAATGGAGCTAAGTTCTGTTAAATTCATTTTGTAGTTTTAAATCTATACAAAAGTAATAGAAAGCTTGAAAAGCCATCTTTGATTTTTTCCATTTAAAGATTTGAACTGTCCTGTTATCAAAAATGAAAATTGGTATGAG
>JBMLPO010000181.1:0-1448 GCA_049242065.1 Bacteroidia bacterium | reverse complement strand
CAAAATGTGGTTATTAATGGAGAGGTGCTTAGACCTGGAACATACAGATTTGCTGAGAAAATGAAATTAGAAGATTTGATAGTTGCTGCAGGTGGTTTAAAGGAAAATGCAGCCATTGAGCGAATTGAAGTTTCTAGAAGGGTAAAGGATGCAGATAGAATGTCGAAGGGTGCTGCTATCTCTATGGTAAAATCATTTGAGGTTAATCAGGATTTAAAAGACCGGAGTAATTTTGAATTGGAGCCTTATGATATTGTTACAATTTTTAAATCACCAGGATTTTTGAGCCAAAGAAAGGTTATTCTTGATGGTGAAGTTTTGTATCCAGGTGTTTATGTACTTCAAAAAAATGATGAAAAAATTTCTGATATCATTAAAAGAGCAGGTGGATTAACTATCAATAGTTTTGCTGAAGGAGCAATTTTGATTCGTGCAAAAGACAATTCATTAACTGGTGATATCATCAAAGAAAATAAATTAAATGCTTTGCGTAAACAGAGTAAAGATACTCTCCAAATCGATCAAATCATTGAAGCTGAAAGTCAAAGGAAAGCGGATATTGTTGGTATTGATTTAAATAAAATTATGCAAAAACCAGGCTCGAAATTTGACTTATTACTTCGTGATTCTGATGTGGTAAGAATTCCAATCGTAAGACAAACTGTTTTGGTTTCAGGTCAGGTTTTATATCCTGTTCGTTTGCGACATGAGAAAGGAAAAGGTTTTCGTTCCTATGTTTCTGAGGCAGGAGGTTATACTTCAAAAGCTCTTAAAAGAAGGTCTTATATCATCTATGCAAATGGAACAGCTAAGGCAACAAAGAATTTCCTTTTCTTTAAGGTTTATCCAAAAGTTAAACCAGGCTGCGAATTGGTTGTACCATTGAAGGATGATAGAAAAAGTTTATCAACTATTGAGATTGTAACTCTTACAACCTCTCTTACCAGTATGTTTGTTATTCTTAGTACTGTAATCAAATAAGTTACATGGAAAACGGAATTCAATTGGAGGCTTTAAAGGGTTTTATTCAGGATTATTGGAAGTATATCAAGCGTTACTTTTATTTATATCTTGTTTTTGGATTGATTGGTTTGTCTTTAGGAATTTATTATGCTTATAGATACAAACCCTATTATGTTGCCAATTTGAGTTTTATCCTCAATGATTCGAAATCAAGCGCTGGTGGTGCCTTGAGTGCTTTAGCTGGACAATTGGGTTTTGGTTCTAGCAGCCCCACAATAACCGATGATAGGGTCTTATACCTAGGAAAAACCAAAAGAATCTTAGCAGAGGCTATGTTGCATCAATTTGGACAAACAGATTTGACCATTGCTGATAAATTGGCGGAGGTGTTTAGAATAAAAGAGTCGTGGCCAAATGATACAACTTTGTTTGATTTAGATAGAATAAAGGCAAAGCATATCAATGAACTCAACTATAAAGAAAAC
>JBMLPO010000180.1:0-1499 GCA_049242065.1 Bacteroidia bacterium | reverse complement strand
AAATCCTTGCATCAAGTAAAATTAGTTTTCAAATTAAATAAAGACAGAAACAAGGGCGTCTTTGTCGTTCCTGCCAAATTGAAGTATTATTATACATCTATTTTGGCAGCGTCTAAAATCTGACCTGTTTCTGTCTTTTTCAGCGGGCCCTTGAAATATTACCATTAAACAATTCTGGTGAAATGGCATTGCTACCAAAAGGTATATTGGTAGAAGCAGCATTAGAACTTACAAAAGCTCTTTGTAAGGCTATATCACCACTTCCACCTGAACTTGCAATGGTTTGGTAATCGCCATCATAATAATGTAAACTAAAGCCCATTTCATCTCGAGGGAAATCACTTGCATAATTGGTAGCTCCAAAGCTTCCAGAATAACCGTCCTTACCCATATCGTTTGCGGGTAGTAGTTTATCTGAAATCCCTGTTTTCAACCAACCCATCATGGTATAGGCATAATCTATTCCTTGTACTTTAATTTCTCCCAATTCGGTTCTGGCAAGTGGACCATGTAGGTAATAATTGTAATTCGCATCTAATCCCGGTCTTAATCCATCAATGCTCGATTCATGAATGGCTTCTAAGCGGGTTGATGAATAAGATTTAACCAATCTATTTTCGGCATCATATTCGTAATGGTGTACATATTGGTCGGGTTTATTTTCTTGGAATAAAACCTCATTTACTTTACCACTTAATTGGTCGAAACGGTATTGTACAGCTTTGTACTGCTGATTTAATGGAATTAAACTTTTGGTATACCTCAACAACAAATCAACGTTTCCTCTTTCATCATAACCATACATTACCACATGGTCGGCATTCGACAAATTAGTAGAATAATTGGCATAAAACGCAGTAGCAGCCACACGGTTATTGTGGTTTTTTAAATCGTAAGGGTGTACCAAACCAGAAGGCATTACATCATAATAAGTTCGTGTAATTTCAGTTTTCGAACTCGGGTTCACCAATAGCTGCTCAACCTGAGTTGAAGACTTATCTCAATTTTTATCCAATGAATTGCACCAAGCTTTTCTGAACTAAATCCAAATCACAAAAAAAGTATCCATTTCAAACTTTAACTCCTTCCCGTAAAAACTTTATTGGCCAATATCATTGATTGTCCAAAGAGTTGCGAATCGAGTCCTGTTTCTATTTTGTTTTCTTCAAACCAAAACAACATTTTCTCTGTTGGCATATTGCCTGTTAAACTATCTGCTGCCATGGGGCATCCTCCTAATCCTTTAATTGCTCCGTCGAATCTCCTACATCCATTCTCATAAGCAGCTTTTACTTTTTCTTCCCAGGCATCGGGTGTGGTATGCAAATGTGCTCCAAATTCTACTTGTGGTAAATCCTTGATTAAGTTTTTAAACAAATAAGAGATGCTTTCTGGATTTGCAATGCCAATGGTATCACTCAATGAGATGATTCCAATTCCCATTTCTTTCATTTTATGCGACCAATGTGCTGTAATTTCGGCATCCCAAGCATCACCAT
>JBMLPO010000179.1:0-3489 GCA_049242065.1 Bacteroidia bacterium | reverse complement strand
TGGAAGTGAGTGATGAATTAGGGAAATTGTCAAAAGGAAAATTGATTAAGAACTAGTCAGATGGATTGGCTAATTAGCACTCAATTCAGAATAGTACACCAGATTTCGTTGTCAATCTGCAAAGATGAAAAGTACCTGGAATTTGGGTTTCTGAATAATTAATAAATTAAATTGATGAATAATTTTAATTTAAAAATGGCCTTTTAAGATATTTTTGATTTTTACGTGAAATATCAAACTCCATTTGATGGTTCATATTGATTATTCATTTTAATATTCAAATTAAAAAAAATAAAGTAAGATGAAACTAATTGGCCTAGGACAAAATTATTTCTTAAAAAATTTCCTTCTTGTTGCAATGTTATTTATTGTAATGAGCTCCGCAAGTGCGCAGGAATTAGAGGATGAATACGCTGATGAAGAAGAAATGGAATACGAGGAGGAAATTGTTGAACCTAAATTCTTTAATGATATGAATGAAACTCGATTTAGAAGTAGTTTTGAAGATGTTGAGGAGTCGAGACGAGTTAATTATCAGATAAATAATTCTCGGAGGGATAGGAATGATTTTAAATTCTTTGATCAAAATATAGATATGACAAAATTCCAATATCAGGAAGATTTTACTCCTTATAAAAATTACAAGGAGGACAAAACCCAGATTAATAGCGAAAACTTTAATTTCCAAAATTCTCCAAATAAAAATGAGCCTGAGAATATCCCTCATTCATTTAAGCCGCAAATTAATTCCAGCCCCAAAGATAAAACTCCAAACATTGATGCAGTACCCGATAATGGTGATGATCCGAATGATGTGCCTTTAGATGGTGGAGTATTGGTATTAGGTGTTGCAGCATTAGGTTTAGGATACAAAAAATATAAAATGTAAACCAATTGAATTCATCTTTTTAGGGTCAAAATTATAGCTAAGTTTAGCTAATTATTTTAAATACTAAACATTCAAATAAGACATAAAAAAAAGAGGCTGTATCTTGAATTGATACAGCCTCTTTTTTATGAATAATAATCTATCGGATTAAAGTAACAGTTCCATGTAAATTGTAAATATGGTCATTGGTTCCTGTTGCATTGATGAGGTAAATATAAACGCCATCTGGACAAGGATTTCCTTTGGTTTCACCATTCCATCCGTCTTTGATATCATTACTTTCGAAAAGTAATTCACCCCATCTATTATAGATATACATATGGAATTCTCTTATAGATGTGCCCACAGCAAAGAACCTATCATTTGTGCTATCACCATTAGGCGTAAATACATTACTAGCAAATAAAGTTGCCTTTTCTGCTACCATTAATTCCAAAGAGTTAGAATCGATACAGCCATCTTCATTTTGAACAATTAGCTTACATAAGAATGAACCTGGTTTTGTATAAATGAAGCTTGGGTTTTGGTCGGAACTATTTTGGTTGTTCTCATCTCCAAAAAGCCAAAAATATTTTGTTGCATTCGATCCTGTAAAAGTAAAATATACACTGTCTTTTACCACAGGCTCTTTGGGACTATAAACAAATTTTGCAACAGGTTTTGGTGCTACTCTTATGATATGTAAAACGCTATCTGAACAAGCTTCATTGCTAAGTTTGTATTTGATTGTATATATACCAGAACTGATGGGATTGAATTGATTGGCATTGATTGTTGCTCCTGAAAGAATACCACCATTGTTGACTGGCGATATGCTGATTGGAGTTGCGCCTTCACAGACCAAAGTATCACTTAAGGAGAATGATGCATCAGGTTTGGCAATTACTCTGATAGATAACTGACTCGAATCAGCGCACATCTCATTGGTGACTTTATATTGAATAGAATGAACACCAATGGAATTGGGATTGAAAACGCTTCCATTGATACCATTTCCAAATAAGATGCCTCCTGTTGTTTGAAAATTAAATGAAATAGGAGAAGAGCCTACACAAATAATCGTATCAGATGCAGTAAAATTAGGGTTTTTCCTGCCAACTACTCTGATAAATTTCGAAGTAGAATCTAAACAAGTACCATTGCCAACCAAGTATTTAATTTCAAATAAACCAGGACTTGATGCTGGCGTAAATACATTTCCAACTACACCATTTCCAAAGAAAGTACCACCAGAACTTAGTGGACTTAATGAGATACTACCTGCATTGGAACAGATTACAGAATCACTCATGATAAAATCTGAATTGGCTTTATCAACCACCCTGATAAATTTGGTAACAGAATCTTTGCAAGAACCATTATTAATGACATAGTTGAACTGAAACAAACCAATATTAATAGGATTGAAAATGTTTCCTGTAAATGCTGTTCCACTCCATGTGCCGCCAGTTTCAATAGGACTAACACTCACAGGATTTGAGTTTTTACAAACCACTGTGTCTGATAAATTAAAATTGGCATTCGGTAATGCTAAGACCCTAATTGTTTTTGTAACAGAATCGGTGCAACCATATTGGCTAAACTTATATTTGATTAAATAAGTGCCTGTATCACTTGGATTAAAATTGTTTCCAGATAGAAGTGCACTTCCACTGAAACTGCCTCCAGTATTGATTGGATTTAAATTGATGATAGCAGCCCCTTTACATACAACAGAAGCCGATGGAATAAAATTGGCATTAGGTGAAGTAAAACGAACCCTGATGCTATCTTTTGGAAAACCACATGGCGCAGTTTGATTCAGTCTGAATACAAGGAAACCCGTATCTTGAGAGGAAGGAATATAATTTGTAGTGAGTGTATTGCTTGAACTAAAACTACCTTTTCCATTGGTACTCCAACTTAAGGTATTGCTGCTATTGCTTGTTGCACTAAGTGGAAAATTATTTTTATTACACCAAACCGTATCTGAAGTTGTAATATCTAAAACAATACCAGAGGGATTTACCATAAAACTCACGGAATCTCGAATTACACCGCAATTCACTTGTGCCCTGAAATACAATTTGCAAGTTCCTGTGAAATTAGAAGCAATTGTAAATTGGGTGATTTTATTGGTAGAGTCGGCAAAACTACCTGCTGCTCTATTTTCTGGATACCAATAATAACAATTGGTTCCTGAATAAATACCATTCAAATTAACTACAGCGCCTTGACAATAAGGACCAGCTACTGTGCCTGCATCAATATTGGTTGGAGCAATTGGAACTGCACAACCATAATTAACATAGCTATCATTTCCAGCAAAATCAAAATTAACAGTTCCACCATCCTCGGCACCTTTAGTTAAATCCTGCATCAGCAATTCAGCCTTATCATCAGCAGATTCCTTATAATTTACTGTTCCATACATACTTCCTCAAAACATCGCTGCTAGATTTCGACCTTGGCATACCTCTCCTTCAGTTGTAGAAGTAATGAATCTTCTCCATGTCTCAACTTTCCCACAAGCATCTTTATGCTGAATTCTCCAAATGTAAAATTCAAGCTCAGTACCACCTCTGCTTTTTGTTCAACATTCCTAGAAGCATCTTATGCTG
>JBMLPO010000178.1:0-1437 GCA_049242065.1 Bacteroidia bacterium | reverse complement strand
TTTAAAGACATCAAAAAACAGACCAGAGGATGCCTGTAGGTGTTTACTTTGTATTTGTTTTCCCGGAAATCCCTGAAACACAAGGCCTGAAATTCCTGCAATGTCTCTAAATTTTCTTCTGGCCATTTCTAAACCATTCATGCTATTGAGCAAATCATTACTTAAATTTTCGGTTCCAAACAAATTATAACCCAGGGCCTCTTCTATTGGAATTTCTTGATCACTCAGCAATTCAAAGCCATAATCATTCATGGCAATTGAAAATGAAATAGGCATCCACTGCCCTATTCTGTAATTAATTAACCCTGCCAATCCCTCGTGAACCAATCTTCCTTCAAAAGGATAAATAAACACGTGGTATCCATCTTTACTTTCATATTTTTCAATCAGCAATTCATTTTCTAATGGAATCACAGAAATTTCCTGCTGCTTTTTCAATAAATTCTCAAGACTTTTAAACTCTGGATCGGATTTGATATTTCCTGATTGGTAGGCAGAAAGTTCTCTTCTTAACATGGCGCTTAATTGGCCAGATAATGGCATCCTGCCACCTGCCCAAGAAGGTATTTGTGCTTTTTTTTCTGAGCTTTTTCTAACCAAAGCGGTCATTTCTTTAACTTGTATTAATTCCAAGCAGTTTCCTGCAAACCAAAAACTATCACCTGGATTGAGTTTGCTGATAAAGTACTCTTCAATACTTCCCAAGTATTTGCCCTTGATATTTTTTATCTTTATAACAGGATCGCTTACAATGGTTCCAATGCTCAATCGGTGGCGCATGGCTTGCTTTCTATTGGTTACCTTATAAAGTCCATCAACTAACTCTAGTTTCGAGAATTCATCATAGGCGCCTAAGCTTTTTCCTCCGTGAATCAGAAATGAAAGCACTTTATTCCATTCTTCATCATTCATGGTTGAATAACAATAGGTATTCAATACCTCCTCTTTTATTTTTTGAGGGTCAAATCCTTCTGATACAGCTAGGCTCACTAAATACTGAATCAAAACATCAAAAGCCCTGATGAATGGATCTCTATTTTCCATGATTTTTTCATCAATGGCTTTGCGCATACAACTTGATTCCATCAACTCCAATGCATGAGTTGGAACAAAATAAATTACGGATGTCGCATCTGGCTGATGACCGCTTCTGCCAGCTCTTTGCAAGAATCTGGCAATACCTTTAGGACTTCCAATTTGAATCACTTGCTCAACGGGTCTGAAATCTACACCTAAGTCTAAACTTGAAGTACAAACAACAGCTTTTAAGAAGCCTTGATGGAGAGCAGATTCAACCCAAGTTCTTAATTCACCGCTTAATGAGCCATGGTGCATAGCCAATAAGCCTGCCAACTCAGGATCTTTTTCTATAATTTGTCTATACCAAATTTCGGTTTGAGAACGTGTATTGGTGAAAACAAGGCTGGTTTTAGCTAA
>JBMLPO010000177.1:0-8374 GCA_049242065.1 Bacteroidia bacterium | reverse complement strand
TGATTATAGTTTGAAATCTATTGACCTCAAAAGCGTGTATGCATTCAAGCCCATTCCTGAAGGATTAAATGCAGTTGAAAGTAAACATATTTTAGGAAGTGAATGTAATATGTGGACAGAACATGCGCCCCAAGAATTGGTTGATAGCAAATTGTTTCCAAGGATATTGGCCATGTCTGAAGTGCTATGGACTCCATCCTCTCAGCAGCATTTTGAAGATTTTCATCAACGATTGCAGAAGCAGTATCCAAGATTAGATCGCATGGGAGTGAAGTATGGTTATGAAAGTTTACCAGTGAGTTTTGATATCCAATACAAACATGAAGAAAAGGGATTTGAAGTCAAAATGAAACCAGGTCAACAATCTTTAAAAATCCAATATACCTTAGATGGTAATAACCCAGATAAACAATCGCCCGCCTTTGAGAAACCAATTATTATTAGGAATTCAGGAGAAATTAAAGCAAGGGTTTTTAATAGTTCAGACCAGGAACCTGAAGTATTTAAGAGGAAACTTATTTTGCATGAAGGGGTTGGAAAATCACTGATATTAAAACATGCACCTAGTCAGTTTTATGCTGCTAATGGCGCCAATAGTTTATGTGATGGACAGAAGGCTAGTTCAGATTTTCATGATGGATTGTGGTTAGGATTTCAGGAGCATGATTTGGATGTAGTGATAGATTTAGGAGAGCAAAAGAACATCCATGAAATAGCAGCTAATTTTATTCGCTCGATGCCTTCTTGGATTTTGTTTCCAGAATCTGTTGAGTATTTGGTGAGCGATAATGGAAAGGATTTTCAATCTGTTTCTCTTTTAAAAAATACTGAATCACAAAAAGAAGAGGACATGAAAGAACAATTATTCAAACAAGAGTTTAAAGCACTCAAAGCAAGGTATATCAAAGTAATAGGAAAAAAAGTAGATGTTTGTCCCGAGTGGCACGAAGCAGCAGGAAGTAAAGCCTGGTTATTTGTGGATGAAATAATAATCAAATAGAATGAAAAAGAGTTTACTGTTATTCAGTATTATATTGTTTTTTGGAATCATTTCATGTGATTCAAATCGCCATTTTATTAGTGATAAAAGCTACAGAGAAAAGGTAGAAATTCAATTTGAAAAACAGAAAGAGCTTGCTAAAAATAGGGCAGAGCAATTGTTTGGCGTATTCAATGAAAAGCTCTCTACAGAAGAAACAGAGGCTTTAAAATTTTTATATGCCTATATGCCCTTGTCTGATTTGGCTGATTATGATGGCGCCTTTTATTTGAAGAATATCCAATCGAGTTTTGAAGCTCGAGAATTGTTTAGTTGGGGCGATCAGGTTCCAGAAAATTTGTTTAGGCATTTTGTACTTCCTGTTCGTGTGAACAATGAAACCATGGATACTGCACGCATTTATTTCTTGCAAGAATTAAAGGATCGCGTTAAGCAGTTGAGCATGAAAGAAGCGGTTTTAGAAGTGAATCATTGGTGTCATGAAAAAGTAGTTTATAAATCAACAGACAGCAGAACATCTGGCCCGCTCAATACCATTAAGTCTGCATTTGGAAGATGTGGAGAAGAATCTACTTTTACTACAGCAGCATTGAGAGCAATTGGAATTCCAGCGCGTCAGTGTTATACACCTAGATGGGCACATTCAGATGATAATCATGCTTGGGTAGAAGTTTGGGTAGATGGTAAATGGCATTTCATAGGAGCCTGTGAACCGGAGTCGGATTTGGATTTAGCTTGGTTTACGGGTCCCGCTAAAAGGGCCATGCTTGTGAATACAACGGTTTATGGAGACTATGCAGGTGATGAAGAAGTATTAGAGAAAACAGATTGGTTTACCAAAATCAATATCCTCTCTAACTATACCGAAACCAAACTAGTATATGTAAAAGTAGTAGATGAAAAAGGAATAGCAATTAGTCAGGCAAACGTTGATTTTTGCTTGTATAATTACGCAGAGTTTTTCCCATTATCAAAAAGAAAAACTGATGAACAAGGAATGGCCTCCTTTCTTACAGGCAAAGGCGATTTGATGATTTATGTAAGTGATGGTAAGGCCTTTAAATATGCAAAGTTGGATGTTAGAACTACTGATACCTTGGTGGTTTGTCCCAATCAAAAATTAAGCGACGAACTAAGTCTACAATTTGATTTAATTGCACCTAAAGAAGTTCAGTTGTCTCATCAAACAGATGAAAAAGCGCAGCAACAAAATGCGTATTTATTAAATAAAGAAGATAGTATCCGAAGAATATATACTGCTAGCTTTTTAGATTCAAGTCGTGCTGCACAAAAGGCCCTAGAATTGAATTTATCTCTTGATTCTGTAAGGCATTGTTTAGAAAAATCTTGTGGTAACCATGAAACCATTTTATCATTTCTTCAAATAAAAGAAGGGCCAAGTCATTTAAAATTGGCATATCTATATAGTTTATCGGAAAAAGATTTGAGAGATATCAGTCTTGATGTATTAACCTCACATTATTTGTTAGCTGAGCAAGGCAATTATTCAATTACTGATTTTGTAAACTATATCATGAATCCACGAGTTGGAATTGAAATGGCAGGATTGTACAAGAAAGAAATTAAGAGCTCATTCCAACCGCAACAAATCAAGCAATTTCAAAGTGAGCCAGCAGAATTGGCCAAATGGGTGACCAAAGAAATTGGCTTAAAAGACTCGGTAAATTATTATAAAATCAGCATCACTCCACTTGGCGTTCATCAATTGAAATGGGCAGATAAAGCATCTAGGAATGCTTATTTCGTAGCTGTTTGTAGAAGTTTGGGTATTGCTGCCAGAATTGAAACAGCAAGTAAAAAGCCACAGTATTTAAAAAATGGAATTTGGATGAACGCCATCATTGGTGAGCAAGAACAAAGCATCCAAACCATTCCAGATTTAGTAGAAATTACCTTAACACATCATGCTAAGCAAAAAGGTTTTGTGCCTAGTTACGCAACACATTATAGTCTAGCCATATTTGAGAATGGTAGGTACAAGACCTTAGATTATGAAGAGAATGCCATGATGAGTGAATTCCCTGTGCAACTCAAAGTGCAAGAAGGAAGTTTTTTGTTAGTAACAGGAGTTCGACAAACAAATGGTTCTGTATTAAACAGCATGCGCTTTTTTGAAGTAAGAAAAGGCAAACAGATTGAGCTCGATGTGCATCCAAGACATTTGGAAGATGTTCCAACTATTTATGGAAAAATGGACATGAATACCAGCATTGAGTTTTATAAAAATGAAAGGACTAGCTTAAAAAATGCTGCCAAAGAAAAAGGTGTGGTGATGATTTGGTTAGGTCCAGAAAAGGAACCAACCAAACATGTATTGGTAGAATTAAAGCCAGTAAAATCTAAGTTAGAATCTTGGGGAGGAGGATTTGTATTGGTTGCCGATCAGGAGCAAAAAGTTAGTTTGTTTCAAGCTAAAAAATATCCTGGAATACCTTTGCAAAACAAGATGGCCATTGATACAGATTACCAACTATTGAATGAGGTATTGAAGTCTTGTGGAAAAAGCCTTCCACTTGAGTTTCCTGTATTGGTATACGTAAATATAAAAGGAGAAGTTCAGTACTTCTCAAACGGCTACCAAATTGGCAATGTTGAGATGTTGGAGAAAGCAGTACAAAAAGATTTGGAATGTCAAAAGAGTTGTGCCATCCCTCAATAGTTTATTTATTTTTTGATAGCTTTTAAGTCGAGCAGCACCTCTCTTATTGATTGGTAAGTATCTAATTCCTCGGGATTGAGCTGACTCCAATCGAACCATCTGGCATCGGTAATATTTTCTTCTTCTTGTGGAATCAAGTTGCCTGTGAATTCGGTTTTCATCAAGAACCAGTAAGTGATTTTAAGGAAGCGATGACCTTGTAATTTATAGGTATGAAAACTCTTACCAAGGTCTTGTTGAATACTTAATTTATTAATTCCACATTCTTCCTCAACCTCTCTGATGGCACCTTGTTGTTGAGATTCTCCTGGATCTATTTTCCCTTTTGGAAGATCCCATTTACCGAGACGTTTGATGAGGAGAATTTGGTTTTGGTTATTAAAAACCAAACCACCACCAGCCTCAATGGCAATAAAATGTGTACGAAATTCTTCAAAAATAATTTTGGGATGATGGTCAACAACCCAACAACCCTTATGACTGAGCCCTTCAATTTTTCTTACCCAATCCATGATGGAAACGGATTCAGGATGCACAATTTTTTCAAGGTCCTGAAAACGTGCAGGAATTTCTTCGCTTTTGGTAAGGATTAAAGGCTTATCGTTTATGAAAATTTTATACATTTGCCGTCATGAATAATAGCCCGGAAGCAGCTTCAAAGATAGCAGAATATTTATTGGAAATACAGGCAATTCGCCTTCAACCTGAAAATCCTTTTACTTGGGCCAGTGGGTGGAAGAGTCCGATATACAGCGACAACCGATTGGCACTTTCATATCCTGAAGTTAGAAGCTTCATTAAGAAGGAAATGGGGAAGTTTGTATTAGCGAATTTTCCGAATGCAGAAGCAATTGTTGGAGTTGCAACCGCAGGAATTGCGCCAGGAGCATTGATAGCTGATGAAATAGGATTGCCCTTTGGTTATGTTCGCTCTGAAGCTAAAAAGCATGGAATGGGAAAACAGGTAGAGGGAAATATTCCAGCTGGAACTAAAATTGTGGTGATAGAAGACTTGGTCTCTACAGGCAAGAGCAGTTTACAAGCAGTTGATGCATTGCGAGCTCATGGAGCAGAAGTATTAGGCATGGCCAGTATTTTTACCTATGGTTTTGAAGCAGCAGTAAAAGCCTTTGAAGCTGCTGAATGTAAATATGTTTCTTTATGTAATTACCATGTGTTGATAGAAACAGCCGCTGCAAAAGGACTGGTAAAAGAAGATCAATTGGCATTATTGGCTGATTGGAGAAAATCGCCAGAAACCTGGGGACAGTAGTTCATGTATAAAATGCGATTACATCCCAATCCGCTGGTGACGCTCTTTGCGCTCTGGTTTAGTATTTGGGCAGTAGTTTTGTTTTTGGTGTTGTATCCTTTGATGTTTGTTTTTTTAGAAAGAGAAAAGACATACAGACAAGCACATTTGGTTCGTAAAATTTGGTTAGATAGCTTGCTTAGAATTGGGTTCATGCGGGTTGAAACCCAAATTGCACCGGGCTTCGATTCAAAGGCAGTGTATGTGATCACTCCCAACCATACCTCCCGTTTAGATATTATTTGTTTGGTTGCGCGCTTGCCCTTGTTTTTTAGCTTTCTCGCTATGGACGAGTTTAAGAAAGTTCCCTTATATGGAAAATGGTTTCGCACCTTAGATTTGGGTGTGAATAGGAAAAATCCCATTCAAGCTGCAAAGTCTTATTTGCAATCGAAAAAAGTAATTGAATCGGGGAGGAGTTTGGTGATGTTTCCAGAAGCTACTATTTCGAAAATAGTTCCTCAATTATCAGCATTCAAAGATGGACCTTTTAGGTTGGCAATTGAAATGCAAGTTCCGGTATTGCCCATTAGTTTTATTGATAATTACAAACTATTACCCGATCAGGGCGTATTTGAAATTAGGCCAGGAAAGGTTTATCAGATTGTTCATCAACCCATAGAAACCAAAGGCATGAGTTTGAAGGATGTAGAAAAATTAAAGCAGCAGGTATTTGCAACTATTCAAAACAAATTAATTGAATTTGAATCCATCGCCAACACCTCAAATGCATGATCAAACGAAATATAGAGCCGTTGAAATAAATAGTTTGATTTAATGCTTACGAACTCCGTTTTTTGAATAAGAAAATAAAAAGCCTTGCCAAAAGTTACTAAAAACCCTTTCAGAATCATTTATATTTTGTATTTGCTGATTACTGCAACTGCAATATTTTTCCTTATTTATATTCCATTAAGATGGGCATTAGCGAAACCAGAGCGTTATCCCTTTGCACATAAACTTAGAGTGTTTTGGGGTAAATTCCTGATGTTTTTGGGATTTATTAGGTTGAAAAATGTTTTTGAGGAAGAAATTAAAAACGATAGACCTTATATCATCACACCCAATCATACCTCTTATATTGATATCGCTACAGTTACCAGTGCATTGGACATGTTAGACTTTAGTTTTATGGCTAAAGCTGAACTACTGAAAGTTCCATTGTTTGGAATTTGGTTTAGGACCATCGACATAGCAGTTGATAGAAAGAATGCAAGAAAGGCTGCAGAGGCCTATATCAAAGCAACACGTTTTTTTGAATCGGGGAGAAGTTTGGTGATTTTTCCTGAGGGTACCATTTCTTCACAGGTACCTAAAATGATTAAATTCAAAGAAGGCCCTTTTAAATTGGCCATCGAAAAACAAATAGATATTCTTCCAGTAAGTATTATTGGCAATCACAAGATTTTTAATGATTCGGGAACCATCACAGGAGGACCAGGAAAAGTGATTCAATACATTCATAAGCCAATATCAACAAAAGGCTTAAGCATGGATGATTTAGAATCTTTGAAAATGCAGGTATTTGATACAATTAACAGTAAATTAAAGGCTCATGGATATTAATGATGAAACAATAGACAAATTATCTGATTTGGCTAAACTTGAATTTAAAGGTGAAGAAAGGGAAGGCATAAAGCAGGATTTGAGTCGCATTTTAAGTTATTTTGAAACTTTAAATGAACTGAATACCGATGAGGTAGAGCCCTTGATTTTTATGTCGGATGAATTGAATATACTTCGCGAAGACATGGCTTCAACAGAAATCACTAAAGAAGAAGCATTAAGAAATGCACCTGCAAAAGATTCTGATTATTTCAGGGTTCCAAAGGTGATTGATAAATAAGTATGACAAAACCTGTATTGGAAATAAGTGGCATTGGGAAAACCTATACCATAGGAAATGTAGTGGTTGACGCATTGCGTTCTGTTGATTTGCAAATTCAGAAAGGTGAATATGTTGCATTGATGGGACCTTCCGGTTCAGGCAAGTCAACCCTCATGAATATTTTAGGTTGTTTAGATACACCCAGCAGAGGTTCCTATTATTTAAATGGAACTGATGTAAGCCATATGACCGATAATGAATTGGCAGAAATTAGAAACAAAGAGATCGGATTTATTTTTCAGACCTTTAATCTATTAGCCAGAAATACATCTTTAGACAATGTGGCTTTGCCTTTGGTGTACGCAGGAATCAGTAAAAAAGAAAGATTGGATAGAGCTGAAAAAGCTTTACAAAGTGTAGGATTAGGGGATAGAGTAGATCATAAACCCAATGAACTATCCGGAGGTCAGCGTCAGCGTGTTGCCATTGCTAGAGCATTGGTGAATAAACCAGCCATTATACTTGCCGATGAACCTACTGGAAACTTGGATACCAAAACATCACATGAGATCATGGATTTATTAGAAGAAATCCATCAACAAGGAAATACTGTGATCATTGTTACCCACGAAGAAGACATTGCTAAAAGAGCCAAGAGAATTGTAAGATTGAGAGATGGTTCAATTGAAAGCGATTCAGCTGCTGTTTAAAGAAAAGTAGCGAAATAGAAATGTTCGCTAAATAGTTTTCTTAAATCAATTTCTTGCTCAAACAAGGCATAAACAGAAGAGCCGCTACCGCTCATAGAAGCATAGATGGCGCCTTGTTGGTATAATTCATCTTTTATTTTTTTGATGACAGGAGCTTGCGGAAAAATACTGTGTTCAAAATCATTTACCAGTTTGTTTTTCCATTCACCAATAGGTAATTGCAATATACTTTTTAGTTCACCCGCTGCTTCTAAGCCTCTTTTTTGTACACCTGAAAATGCCATTGCAGTGCTGATGTGTACATCAGGTTTCACCAACACCAAATAATAACCAGATAAATTGATGGAATAGGGTTCAAGTATTTCGCCCCTACCAGAGGTGAATGAAGCTTGATTTAAAACAAAAAACGGACAATCACTGCCTAGTTGGGCGGCCATTTCAAGTAATTCTGCTTGTTGAATTTGAAGTTGAAAAACCTTGTTAAGTAAAAGCAAGCAAAAAACAGCATCAGCAGAACCACCACCCAAACCTGCACCCATTGGGATATTTTTATAAAAAGCACAATGAATAGGAGGGATGGAATATCTTTTAGAAACCAACAACCAAGCTTTGTAAATAAGGTTCTTTTCTAATTCGGTATCCACAGCCAAGCCATAAGCTGAATAGATAAACGGCTTATTTTCGTTTTGATGAGGCGTAATTTCTAATGCATCTTTTAAGGGAATTGGGACAAATAAAGATTCGAGGTTATGAAAGCCATCTTCTCTTTTATTGAGTACGTGCAGACCCAAGTTGATTTTTGCATTTGGATAAGTAATCATACTTAAATCAGTTTGGCTCTTTT
>JBMLPO010000176.1:865-1724 GCA_049242065.1 Bacteroidia bacterium | reverse complement strand
ATTATTTTTCCAATCGTTAAAACAGTTGGAATTAAAGGATTGGCAAATCTAGAACTAATGGTTTGAAGTGCAGAGATGAGGTGAGCAGCGGCTGGAACTGGATCTAAACTCAAATGAGGCATAGCTCCATGGCCCCCTTTGCCTTTAACACGAAAGAACAATTCATCTGAACTTGCCATATAAAGTCCTTTTCTAAATCCAACAGTCCCTGCGGGTAAGAAAGGCATTACATGTTGTCCGAAGATGCCTGTTGGTGCAGGATTTTCTAAGGCTCCATCTGCTATCATCAGGCTGGCACCTCCAGGTAATTTCTCTTCTCCTGGTTGAAAAATCAATTTGATACTTCCTTCAAATTGCTCCTTCATTGAATAAAGAATTTTTGCAGCACCTAATAAACAAGTGGAGTGCACATCATGACCACAAGCATGCATGACGCCTACATTTTTTGATTTGTAGCGGATATCATTTTTCTCTTCAATGGGCAATGCATCCATATCGGCTCTAAGTGCCACAATTTTTTTTGAAGGATTTTTACCTTCAATCATTGCTGTAAATCCAGTATTGGCTTTTTCTTCAAATTGCTGAATTCCTATTTCTTTGAGTTTATCTTTTAAATAGGCAGAGGTTTGGTATTCTACAAATGACAATTCTGGATGGGCATGCAAATGCCTTCTAGTAGTAATTAATTCGTCCTGAATTTCAGATGCAAGTTTTTTGATTGTTTCAATCCTATTCATCTCACAATGATAAGAAAATTAAGCCTTAATCTTCTTCCATTTCCATTCCTTTTAATCTGACGATATCTTTTTTATAACTTGAATCTAGTTTGTTGAAATGTAAACCATTCCATTTGAGTTTT
>JBMLPO010000176.1:0-855 GCA_049242065.1 Bacteroidia bacterium | reverse complement strand
CTCTTCCATTGCTTGAGAATCATTAATAGATTCAGACAAAGTATAGTTTACAATTAATGTGTCTTTTGCTCCTAAACTATCATTTGGAAACTTGTATTCAAGGCCTGAATAAAACTCTCCTCCATCAGCAACAGCATTACTTTTCAGGTGACTGATTAATTTATTATTTTTTAACAGGAAATAATTGCTGCCTCCTTCATACCCGCAAGCATCTACTCCTGTATTTACTTCAATAATGCGATCAATTTGTTTTAGCCCTAAACTATCGAAAACGTTTATTTGGGTATAACAAGCATATTCCCCTTGTTTTTCATCATTTTCATTGGTGCTATACTGACTAACTGGTTCAAATAAAATCTCTTTCAATAGCGCACCATTCTGAGTAATTTTTAGTGCAGCTTGGTATTTGAAGAGGGGTTTAGGTTGATAGGCATAAAGGCCTACCATATAAGTTTTACCTGATTCTTTTGTATAACAATTGGCAAGTGATTGGGTAGGTATGTATCCAGTAAATCTTTTGCCTCCGAGTAAGAATGAAACTTTGCACCATCGTCCCAAAACTCCATGAAAATTGGTCTTCGGAAATTCCAATAATTCAAGTAATCTGAAACTGTTGTTATAATGTTTGGTTTTGAGTAATGGCTTTGAATCAAATGCAGGCTTCGTATAAACAATTATCTGTTCATAGAATGGAACTAAATTTGAATCTGGAAAATTGATGGAATTGTATTCCGATGAGGAAAGTGGTTTTCTATCCGTCCAGCTGATTAGGCTGCTAAGAAGGATCAAAACTACTACAAACTGAAATTTATTTTCCGATAAAGCCTTTTGCAATGAGGTATGGTATGAAAATGT
>JBMLPO010000175.1:0-7480 GCA_049242065.1 Bacteroidia bacterium | reverse complement strand
AACAAGCAGCGATTGCATATGCAAGTGCACCTAATGCCATGTCGTTTCATGGACTTGGTGTAACTGAACATTCTCAAGGTTCATTTACTGTTATGCAGATTGCCGACTTAGCCTTAATCACTGGAAATATTGGAAGAAAGGGAGTTGGAGTCAATCCATTACGAGGGCAGAACAATGTTCAAGGAGCAGCAGATATGGGATGTCAGCCGCATCAAGGAGCAGGTTATATGCCAGTTAATGATCCAATTCACCATGCCAATTATGAAGTACATTATGGTACAAAAATTCCATCTCATATTGGGTATAAAATTCCAGAAATGTTCAATGCGGCATTAGATGGAAAATTAAAAGCCATGTGGGTAATAGGAGAGGACATCGCCCAAACCGATCCGAATACCCAGAAAGTTGTAGCAGCTTTGAATGCATTGGATTTATTGGTTGTTCAGGAATTGTTCATGACAGAAACAGCCAAACTTGCAACAGTGATATTACCCGGTTCTTCATTTCTTGAAAAATCAGGGACATTTACAAATGGCGAAAGAAGAATACAACGTGTACAAAAAGTTGTTGAGCCATTGAAAGGTACCAAACCAGATGGACAAATCATTTGTGAAATGATGCGTTACATGGGCTTTGAACAAGCTGATTATGATGCAGCAGAAGTATTAAAAGAAATCGCAGCAATTGTACCATTTTTTGAAGGAGTAGTATGGGATGAATTGGGTGTAAATGGAAAGCAATGGCCTGTAAAGAAAGATGGATTAGGAACAGATATTCTGCATAAAGAAAGCTTCCCAATTGGAAAAGGGAAATTCATTTTTCATGATTTTGCAGAATCAAAAGAAATTTTAGAACATGGTAAAGATTATCCCTACATCATAACCACCAACAGAGAATTGGAGCATTATAATTGTGGGGCAATGACACGCAGAACAAGAAATGTATTGATCAACACAGAAGATGTTTTGATGATACATCCGGATGATGCATTTAAACATTTAATTGCAGATGGTGATATGGTTTGTGTTGAATCACCAAGAGGAAAGGTTGATATCAAAGCGAAAATTACTGAAGAAGTAAGACCCGGAGTATTGAGTTCTACCTTTCATTTCCCTGAAATCATGTTGAATAATATCACATCAGATATTCACGACAGTGAAGCATTGTGTCCTGAATACAAAGTAGTGGCATGCAGAATTAGGAAGTCGAAAGGGAAATATAAAGTGCCGTTGTAAACCTGCTGAAAAACCAATTGAGTTAAGGCTTTGGCCTATGGGCATTATGTTTGTAAATTGCTTACATACTTGATGAGTATTTAGTTTTATATTCATTTAAATTAAAAGTATTTTTAAATAATTTAGGTTAATCAATTTTTAAATGCTTGTTGAAAAAACTAAATTTGAGATTATGAAATATACAATAGAGTTAGGTGATTCTTCAAAAGATCAATTAGTTTTAGGTATTTTAAAGGAATTAAATGTTAAGATTTCCGACATTGAAACTAATCAGGTTTTAACGGCTAAAGACATAGCATTTGGTATAGGTAGAGAAGCAACTAAAATGGAATTGAATGAGTATTTAAATCGTGCAGATAATAGTGATTTGTTAGATATTGACGATTTAATTGAAGAGCTCGATAAATGAAAATTGTAATTAGTTCTGAGGCCGTATTGGTAATTAAGGAACTAGCGAAATTTGTTGAAATAAAGAATACTCCGGGTAGTGGCAAAAGATTTGCTAGTAAATTTTTGAAATTGATCAAATCAAAATTATTGAAGTTTAATCAATATAGATTATGTAAATACCCTGAATTTAAAGATAAACAATGGCGATGTTTAGTTTTTAAAGAATGGATTATTGTTTATGTAACAAATCCAAATCAAATAGAGATAAAATTGATTATACACGGATCACTACTCAATTATTAATTTCACCCTAAGCCCTTTTCAAAACAAATACTCTCTTTCACATCCTTATATTGGCCATAATTGGGTATGATATTATAATTACTTTTTTTATACAAGCCAACTGCTTCAATTTGTTTATGACCAGTTTCGAGGATGCATTTTTGAAAGTTTAATTCCTTAGCCCAAATCTCCAATTCTGCTAAAATAGCGCTTGCAATTCCTTGTCCACGATAGTTTTCATCAACATACATGCGTTTAATTTCTGCAATTCCATCTTCATATTTTTTGATGGCTCCGCAGCCTACAGCTTCCTTGTTAACATAAGCAACTAATACATGTTGTATGGAATCTATTTTGTTAAACTGAGCAAAAAATCCATGTTGTTCGCCATCTAAAAATGCCAGTACTTTATCTAACTTTACTACCAATTTTTGAAAATCAGTATTGTCTGAGTTAGTTCTTGTGATTTGTATATTCATTTTGATGTATTGTATAAATTCCACGTCTTCAACATTTCTTGAATGTCTTGCCATTCCTCTAAATAGGCACCACCTGGTATAAAGAACTTTTTATCAAATTTGCGAAAATACTCAGCAGCCTTTTTACTTCCAGAAATTGTAGCATAAAACAATTCGTAGGCCAAGTCAATTTTATCTTCCGACATTTCACCTTTTGTGCTTTCATATTTCTTCAACACCAAATCAATATTTTCTTGGTTGTACATTTTTAATTCGGGATTGATAATTAGTGTACGTTGGAGTGCATCTTGTTTGAAATAGAATTTTTCAATGGTATAGACGTTCGCTAAAATTTTACGATTACTTCCATTTGCCATTAGTTTGAATTCTTTTATAAACAATGTATCGTTCTCTAAACTAACACTACAATCTCTTAAAGCATCCCAAAATCCAAGGGAACTATCCATTTCACATCTATTCAAATAAAACTCGCTAAACACATTTGGGTTCCCTTCACGATAGCCACATATGGCTATTGATTTACCATTTGAAAATGTATAGATGGAGTCAGCTTTTACTTTTTTGGAACCATAAACAATACATTCACACTTTTTTGTTTGTGCCTTCAAGGTCAGCATACCAAACAGAATTATACTTAATAGGATTAATTTCTTCATGTGTTTAGTGTTCAGTTTTATTCTCATTGTTTAAATTACTTTTTGAATCAATATAATCGCTGATGTCTTTACTTCTGCTCAACAACAAATAAGCAAATAAAACATGTAAACCATTTACTAAAATATATTCTGTTGATGGATCCGACAACATCGTTTCTTTACTCTGTACATAAAGATAAACTTCTCTGCAAAATTCTGGAAAGCTATCAACGAATTGAATAGCTCCTAAAATGATAGTACAAACTTGAATAAGTTGTTTCGAGTGCAATTCTATTTGAATCTTCTCTTCTTGAAAACCTTTATCTAGTTTGAGTTTAGCTATAATAATGTTCGGATTAAAAACCAAAAACCGTATTAATAGATAAAATGCTAGTACAATCATTAAAACAATTGAAATAGCCATTAATGGGTTTTCAAATAAACTATTAGAATAAAGAATTAAAATGGATTGTGGCAATAATACAATTGATTGAACCACTAAATAGAGGCCCATAATTTTTAAGACAAATACCCAAAATGTATGTAAGCTCATGTAGTTTTATTTAGTTTTAAATTGATATTTTTTGGTAAGAAATTTAGTTCTTGGATAGTGATAAATGTATGTGCTGATTCCTGCAAAGAATCCTGAATAAGCCAAGCTTATATAGGCAATAGCTCCATTGGGACTATCAATAAATACAGGATAATTGAAGGCATATATGCTAAAATAAAGCGCCCCAGCTGCAATAATTGAACTAGCTCCCAAAGCTGAATATTTAATAAACTCTTTAGCTCCTCTTGTATGTATACACTTAATCGTTTCAAATTTTAAACTGTCTTTACCTTTGTTTCCATAAATCTTTCCATTTGAAATGCTATCAATTTTTATGATGATTACTTCATCTGAAAAAGTTACAATTCTTGCATTTAAAGGTAGCTTTAATGTTTTAGTGTATTTAGAATTGATTTTATTAATTATAAGTCGATTATGTACTTGCGCATGAATCAATGAATGACAAATGATCAGAACTAAAGTCAATGCAAAAGTTAAACTTGATTTGAAATTCATTAAGCTATTTTTATAACTATTCGTTTTGAAAATTTACCTTTTTCAATTAACCAAATTGTTGAATAACTACCTGCTCCATCCCCATTTTTAGCAATGATATAAATACGATCAGTGGTTTTGTCTACATACATATTTGTAGCTTTCAAATTCGGATTGAACAATCCATCTATAGGTAAATTAATTGTTTTACCTTTTAACTTTATGAATACCTTGTTGTAAACTGTTGTTGGTAAACCATAATCAGTTCCCCAAAACTCTTTTCCATTAATTTTTAATACTTGTTCGCTATTTGGTGTATTATTTTTTTTGTAGGTGATTTTGTATTTTTTGCTATTAAATTTTTGACTGGAAACATTCAATACGCATTCATCTGTTGAAATAAGACTTGAGTTTTCGGTGCTTAAATTCAAATTTCCTTTTGTAAGTGAATGAATAAATTTTACCCCACTTTTATGAATATAACCAGCTTTTTCTTCAATCAATTTAACATAAAACCAAGTTTGTTCAGGTGAATATTCAATTTCATCAACCATTATTATTTCACCATTGCTTAATTTTTCAATGATATTGTTTCCTATTTCTGGTGTTTCTCGCACATATGCAAATCCATCTTTAGATTCAATAAGTGCAAATTGAGCTCGAGTCTGCACACTTAATAGAATGATTAGGGTAGTTAATAAGTGTTTCATCATGGTTATAAAAATAAAAATAATAGGACTGATTTAAAAATGTTTTTCAAGAATGATATCCTGGATCCTTGACTTATGTCAATTTCCTTCAAGTCAAAAGTCATTAAAAAATCTGACTGAGGTCAATATTTGAGCTTAGCCTTGGTAATAGTTTTACCGAACCTAAAATTATACCTATGCCTTTATACAGACAAGTTGGAATTATCCCTGAAAAACGCCACGTAGTTTTTCGTCAACCTAACGGAAACCTTTACCACGAAGAATTATTTGGAACCGAAGGCTTTGCTGGAATGTCTTCTTTGGTTTATCATATTTATCCTCCAACAAGGGTAAAGGAAATGGGAAAGCCTTATTCAGTTCGCCCAGAAGTTGCGATTGAAGACAATCTACAAGCCAGAAGTTATATGGCTTACAAAGCACCCCAAGTACCAGATTACTTAGAATCTAGGAAAACACTTTTTATAAATGATGACATGACAATTGGTGTTGCTGCACCAACAGAAGGAACCAAAAATTACTTTTATAAAAATGCCGATGCCGATGAGATGATTTTTATTCATCAAGGTGAAGGGACTTTAAAAACCATGTATGGCAATTTGTATTTTGCTTATGGTGATTATTTAATTATTCCAAGAGGAACTGTTTATCAATTTGAATTTAAAACTACTGAAAATAGATTACTCATTGTTGAATCTCATGGACCAATTGAAACTCCAGCCAGGTATAGGAATAATTATGGTCAATACTTAGAGCATTCTCCTTTTTGTGAAAGAGATTTACGTGGACCTCAAGACATGGAAACCCATGATGAAGAAGGAGAATTTTTAATCAAGATTAAAAAACGCGGATTGATTTATCCTTATGTATATGAGAATCATCCTTTTGATTTAATAGGATGGGATGGATGTTCGTATCCCTATGCATTTTCAATCTTTAACTTCGAACCAATCACTGGTCGCATACACATGCCACCACCTATTCATCAAACATTTCAAGGAAGAAATTTTGTGATTTGTTCATTTGTACCGAGGTTATATGATTACCATCCTCAAGCTATTCCTGCTCCTTATCACCACAGCAATGTAGATAGCGATGAATTGTTGTATTATGTTGATGGTGATTTCATGAGTAGAAACAATATTCAGAAAGGTCAGATTACTTTACATCCAGGAGGCATACCACATGGGCCTCATCCAGGTGCTATTGAAAGAAGTATAGGCAAAACGGCTACCAATGAATTAGCTGTAATGATAGACCCTTTTAATCCAGTAAAAATAACCAAAGAGGCTTTGGAGTTAGAAGTGGAAGAGTACTACCAAAGCTGGAGCAATAAATAAAATCAAATTTTAATAGTCAAATAAAACCAAACAATCATGAATGATTTAACCCAAGTTCAGAACTTCAGCTATTCCAGTACAGAAAAAATCTTTGAAAAAGCACAAGATTTTCTGCCCATCAATGGAACAGATTATGTAGAACTGTATGTTGGCAATGCCAAGCAGGCAGCTCATTATTACAAAACAGCATTTGGATTTAAAGACCTTGCTTATGCTGGATTAGAAACAGGCTTACGCGACCGTACTTCTTATGTTTTACAACAGGGTAAAATCAGGTTGGTATTAACTACACCATTTGATCCTGAAAGTGAAATCGCACAACACTTGCGTTTACATGGTGATGGTGTTAAAGTAATTGCTCTTTGGGTGGATGATGCATTTGATGCTTTTGAACAAACCACTTCAAGAGGCGCAAAGCCATATATGCAACCTAAAGCTCTTAGTGACGAAAATGGCACTGTTAAAATGAGTGGCATTCATACTTATGGAGATACTGTTCATGTTTTTATTGAAAGAAAAAATTATCATGGAATTTTCCTCCCTGGATTTGAAAAATTAGATACAGGCTACGATCCTGGTACATGTGGACTAAAATATATCGATCACATGGTGGGTAATGTTGAATTGGGTGCTATGAATCAATGGTCAGATTTCTATGCGAATGTGATGGGTTTTGCCAATCTGGTAACATTTGATGATAAAGATATTTCAACAGAATATACGGCATTAATGAGTAAGGTAATGACCAATGGAAATGGATATATCAAATTCCCAATCAATGAGCCAGCCCTTGGTAAAAAGAAATCACAAGTAGAAGAATACCTTGATTTTTATAGAGGAGCGGGTTGTCAACATATTGCTGTTGCCACTGATGATATTGTATTTACTATTTCTGAAATGCGCAAACGCGGTGTTGAATTCTTATATGTTCCAGGCACTTATTATGATACGGTAGCAGATAGAGTAGGAGTGATTGCAGAGGACTTGGAAGAATTAAAAAAGTGGGGTATTATGGTTGATAGAGACGAAGAAGGATACTTGCTTCAAATCTTCACCAAACCAGTTGAGGACAGACCTACTTTATTTTTTGAAATTATTCAACGTAAAGGAGCCAAATCTTTTGGTAAAGGAAATTTTCAAGCATTGTTTGAATCAATTGAAGCAGAACAAGCAAGACGAGGTACATTATAATTTGAATATTTTTTTCGCGAAAAGGGGTTTTGCTTATGCAGAATCCCTTTTTTAGATTTATATCTTCGTTAAGAAGTATTTCTTGAAATTATGAAAATGGATATAACAGAGTTTAGAAAATAGGATTGAAACTTTTTATTTTTACCAATTCATCCTTAAACATATTCACGATT
>JBMLPO010000174.1:0-1043 GCA_049242065.1 Bacteroidia bacterium | reverse complement strand
CATTGAGTAAAACCAAAGTTTGTTCAAAAGAACCACCACGTATTTGAACATCGGCCTGTGTACCAAAGGGACCACGTGAACGAATATCGATACCAGCAGTATTTTCTAGGAGCTCTGCAATGGTTTGTGCTGGACTTAAACGGATGGCATTTGAGTCGATAACTTGCACAAAACGCATGGAATTGATACCCGAAGTTTGGTTACGAGATTCGCTTACAATTAATTCAGGAATGAGCGATAATTTTTGAGAAAAGCCATGGAAGGCAATGAATAAAAAACAAAAAACAATGATGGATTTTTTCATGGGGTGGCAAAACTAATTGGGCAAAAATTGCTTTCAAAACAACAAAATTTAGGCTTCTGATACTTAGTTAGAATGAATTTAAAATGCTGGATAAGGGTATTAGAAAAAGTAAGATTTAAAAAATTTGTTTTCTGTTTGAGCCAGTTCAAATAACTTGCGGCTTTAAACAAGCACCAAATGAACAGAGACAACGAAATCTTCGACTTAATTACCAGAGAATTACACCGTCAGGAAAATGGACTGGAATTAATTGCATCAGAAAACTTTGTTAGCAAACAAGTAATGGAAGCAATGGGAAGTGTATTGACCAATAAATATGCAGAAGGACTTCCAGGAAAAAGGTATTATGGTGGATGCGAAGTAGTAGATGTAGTTGAAAACTTAGCCATCGAACGTTTGAAAAAAATGTTTGGTGCAGCTTGGGCAAACGTACAACCTCATAGTGGTGCGCAGGCCAATGCAGCTGTGATGTTGGGCTGTTTGAATCCTGGAGATAAAATTTTAGGTTTCGATTTATCGCATGGTGGCCATTTAACACATGGTTCTCCTGTGAACTTTTCGGGTAAATTGTATGTACCTAGTTTTTATGGTGTAGAAAAAGAAACCGGATTAATTGATTGGAACAAAGTAGAGGAAACTGCTTTACGTGAAAAACCAAAAATGATTATTTGCGGCGCATCAGCTTATAGCAGAGATTGGGATTATCCAAGATTAAGACAAATTGCAGATTCAGTTGGAG
>JBMLPO010000173.1:0-1597 GCA_049242065.1 Bacteroidia bacterium | reverse complement strand
TCGTAATTCATTATGCCTTGTCGTCTTGTAGGTTATTTTGTTCGTCTTGTTTATTGATTTGTTTAAAAACCTCTTCCATATGAAACACATAATCGAGGCTATCGTCCACAAAAAATTCCAATTCAGGAATGATTCTTACCTGATTTTTAATTTTGGATGCCAATTGTTTGCGGATTTCTTTGCTGTGCAATTTGATGGTATTCAATAATAAATTTTTATCGGGAGCCTTAAATAAACTCAAATACACTTTGGCATATCCCAAGTCTGGTGAAACCTGCACACGGCTCACTGTTACAAATACATTACTCACATATTCTCTATGCTTTTGCAGAATATCAGCCAAATGCTGTTGTATCAAACCTGCAAATTTTTCCTGACGTACACTCATATCACTGCAAATATGCAATAAAATCAGGAGGCTTTTTGGAGAAAAATTGAACTTATTTAGAAAAGTTCTAAATAATGCTATTTTTGTAAGCAAACCAAGGTTATGAAAATCATCAATCAATCACTTTTCACAGCAGAAAACATCGGCAAAATGGCAAATGAGTTTTCGCATGCCAAGCCCTATAAACATTTGGTCATCGACAATTTTCTGAACCCTGAAATTGCGGAGCAGATTTTTAATGAATTTCCGAAGGAAGAAGTTTTTAACAAAAGGTATAAGGGGGTCAATGAATTTAAAGCAGAGGGCTCAAATTTTGAGGATTTTCCAGAAATATTTAGTGCCTTACGCCAAGAAATGCATAGCAAAGAATGGTGTGAGCTGATGAGTCAGTTAGTTGGAATAGAAGGATTGTATTCAGTTCCGGATGCATTGGGAGGCGGCTTGCACCAAGGAGCAGATGGCAGCTTTTTAGATATTCACATCGATTTTAATATTCATGCCGACAGAGGTATACATCGCAGGGTGAATCTTTTGATATTTTTCAATAAAGATTGGCAAGAATCGTACGGTGGCCATACCGAATTGTGGAATGCCGACATGAGTCATTTAGACAAAAAGGTTTTTCCTGCAATGAACCGTTGTTTGATTTTTGAAACAAACGAAATTAGTTACCATGGATACGCTGCTATAAAAGTGCCAGAAGGAGTAACAAGAAAATCGTTTTATGCTTACTACTATACCGATTTAAGAGCAGATGCAGCCAAATACCACGATACAGTTTTTAAAGCAAGACCTACAGATAGTGCTGCAAAAAAAATGCTGACCCCATTAAAAGAAGGAGCAAAAAATTTCATCAAAAGACAATTGAGAAATTTGGGGATTACATTTAAATAAAATTGGGGGATTTATTTAGAATTAAAAGATTAATAGAATATTCGATTGCTTAAAATATTTTGATGAATTAAACTTCGAACACATTAAACTGAAATTCTAAAATGAGTTAGCAGCTAGTTTCTAATTCCTCAATTCCCATGGGTTGAAACCACATGGCAATTGAGGAATCAGCAAGATTTTATTTGAATCAAACATTTACTAGTAGGACAAGACTTCAGATTGCTGAAAAAAAATCAAAATACAACTATTAAAATTTATAGTTTCTTTTTCTTCAAATAGTTTCCATCGTTTTTCTGCTAAATTGCCAGCCATTAT
>JBMLPO010000172.1:0-4913 GCA_049242065.1 Bacteroidia bacterium | reverse complement strand
TATATCACAGATGCCAATGCAATCAGTGAAGAAGAAAAAGAAAAAATAAAAGGTTGCAAATATTTGGTATTAAATGCGCTGAGAAGAGAAAAACACATTTCGCATTTTACTTTGGATGAAGCGGTTCAGCTGATCCAGGAAATCAATCCAGAACAGGCTTATCTTACACATATCAGTCACCAATTGGGTTTACATGATGAAGTGGAGAACGAGTTACCAGCTCATATTCATCTGGCCTATGATGGACTAGAAATTGAATTTAATGCAGAATGATTGCTTCATTTCATCAACATTTTATTTGTATAGAAAGAACTGCTAAAGTATTGGCTGGCATTTTAGAAAACGCCCTATTAACCGATGCATTCCGATACAAAGAAGATGAATTGTTTCTTGTATTTAAATTGGAAGAATCTTATTTCTCTATGACCTTAAATACTTCATGCAGACAAGGTTTATTTCAGTTTTTTGAAGGAGAATTGAGCAGGGAATCTGGCGTACAACCACTTTTTGAAAATGCCAAATACAAAAGGCTAATCAGGATTGAACAAAGTAAATTTGATCGTTCATTTTTATTGGTATTTGAGCAGGATATTATATTGCTATTTAAGTGTTATGGTCCTTTAAGTAATGTAATTTTATTTGAAAAGACGCAAGCAAAAGAATCTTTCAGGAGTTCAATCATCAATGATTTACAAATTACACTTGAATCCTTAGATAGAAGTCCATCAGAAAAATTATTGGCAGACATTTCAGCATCACAAAATCTTCAATCCTATTTTATTTATAAAATTAATCAGCAGTATGTGTTTCAAAATGAAGCCATACCTGGAGAAGAACAAGTATATTTTACTTATGATATTTTAGATGCATTTAGTTTTTTCTCTCAAAGATATATTCAGCAATATCATTTTCTCAAAGAAAAAGAAGCGCTGATTAAATCACTACAAGATCAAATTAAAAGACAGGAACAGGTTTTGTATAATAACAAAACACGACTTCATTACCTTGAAAACGCTATTAATCCAGAAGAAATAGGACATATCATCATGGCTAATCTTCATCAAATTCACAAAGGTGTTGAAACAGTTGAATTAGTTGATTTCTATAGAAATGAAAACATCAGCATCAAATTAAAAAAGGATTTGAGTCCACAAGATAATGCTGCCCAATATTATCGAAAAGCAAAAAACAGAAAATTAGAAATAGAACAAGCCAATAAGCTGATACAACAAGCTGAAGATAAATTAAAATTATTGAAGCCTCGATTAGAGGAGATTCAATTAGCAGAGACCAAAAAAGGCTTAAAGCAAAAAGACAAGATTGAGTTTGAGCAAAAGAATGCTTCTGGATTCAAAGAGTTTGAGTGTGATGGATATAAGATTTATGTAGGTAGAAATTCAGAAAACAATGATGTTTTAACCTTGAAGTTCGCCAAAAAAGACGACCTCTGGTTACATGCTAAAGGAGTAAGTGGAAGTCATGTTATTATCAAACACAAACAAAACAGAAAAACACCGGAGCATGTGATTCAGAGAGCAGCAGAACTTGCCGCATATTTTTCTAAATCTAAATCAAGCGGATTGGTTGCAGTTATGGTAACCGAAAAAAAATATGTAAGGAAACCCAAAGGTGCATTGGCAGGGCAGGTGAGAGTAGACCGAGAAGATGTGATATTAGCAGAACCTAAGCTGGATTAACAGCTTGTTCTAAGATTTCTTCATACATAATTCCCAAATGGGAAGCCACGTAAACACATTTGCCATTTTTAATGATTAAGGCTTGTGGCGATTCGTGTTCAATTCCATAATGCGAAGCAATATCATTTGAAACCGAACGGTAATTCAATAAATCTAAGTAATAAGGTTTAATAATTGAGTGATCGGTATCTTTCCAATTTCTTTCAACACGACCTAAAGCACTCATACTAATGGAACATCTGGTGCTGTGTTTAAATAACAGCACCGGATGTTCAAAAGACATTTTATCAATATCGGACAATTGTTCCGAATTGTTTAATGTATTCCAATTCATTTTTAAATATCTCCTTTAGCAGCTAAATATCTTTCCGCATCTAAAGCAGCCATACAGCCACTACCAGCAGCTGTAACAGCTTGGCGATATACTTTATCTTGGGCATCACCACAAGCAAAAACTGCTTCAATATTTGTTTTGCTTGTTCCTGGGATGGTTTTGATGTATCCAGTTTCGTCCATGTCAATATACGGCTTAAATACATCTGTGTTTGGCTGGTGGCCAATTGCGACAAAGAAACCTTGAATATCAATTTCTTTGGTTTCTCCGCTTTGGTTGTTTTTCACTCTCATACCAATCACTTTGTCTTCACCTAAAATTTCATCAGTTTCTGTATTAAATAAAACTTCTATGTTAGGCGTATTTTGAACGCGGTGTTGCATAGCTTTAGAGGCACGGAATTCCGATTTTCTAACCAACATGTATACCTTATTGCAAATTTTAGATAAGTAACTTGCCTCTTCGCATGCGGTATCTCCAGCACCTACAATTGCAACATCTTTGCCACGGAAGAAGAATCCATCACAAACGGCACAAGCTGAAACACCTCTACCATTCAGTTTTTCTTCAGAAGGAATTCCTAACCATTTTGCACTTGCACCCGTAGCTATGATAACTGTTTCAGCCAAAATTTCTTTCGACTCATCCACCTCAATTTTATAAGGAGGTTTGCCAGAGAAATCAACTTTGGTAATCATACCATATCTGATATCAGTACCAAATCTTTCAGCTTGTTTGCGAAAAAGTTCCATCATTTCAGGACCCATGATACCTTCAGGATAACCTGGATAGTTTTCTACATCGGTTGTAATGGTTAATTGTCCACCGGGCTGCATACCGGCATACATTACAGGTTTCATATCAGCTCTTGCAGCATAGATAGCTGCGGTATACCCGGCAGGACCACTTCCTACAATCAGGCATTCAACATGTTCAATTTGGTTCGACATAAGTAATAATTGATGGTAAAACTATGTCAAAACCAGTTCCAATTATTAACAAGTTATCTTAATCCGACAATTTGGCTACAATGGAAACCTTAAATCGTTTGTGATATAAAAAAATAGGTGAAATTGGCATGATTTTGGGTGTGAAAAAGCGTAATGTATTGGAAAAATACCATCTTTGTAAATCATAAATAATAAAAATAACAAACACATATATGAAAAGAACCCTTTTTATTTTAGTTGCGGCAACCTGGGCGTTGCTACCAACAGCTTGTAAAAAATCAAGCACTACACCAACAGATAATGGTGGTGGAAATGCAGGTACTACTTGCTTAATTACTTCGCTCGATAGTGGTACAGTAAGTTATGATGCTCAAAATAGAATTACATCATTAAATGTTGATGGTCAGCAAGCTACTTACGTATACAATGGAACCAAAGTTGTTGTAGCCATATCAGGAGATTCAATGGATGCAACTGCAGAGTATAATTTAAATGCAAGCAATTATCCGGCAACAGGAAAATTAACCACATCATTCTCTGGAATTCCTATTACAATCAATTTTACGTACACCTATAATGCAGAAGGTTTATGCACACAACAAAAACAATCTTTTGCATTTTTCGGACAAGAAATGGTTTCAATTACTGATTACGAATACACCAATGGTAATTTAACAAAAGAAACTTCATATAATGAGAGCACTCCTGAAGAAAAGGATATCACTACTTACACTTATTTAACAGATAAGACAGATAGCAGAGCATTGAGTTTATCAAAAGCTTTTATTGCTAATGTACAAGGAAAAGGCTCAAAAAATTTAGTTAAACAAAGTACTTTAACTTCATCAGATGGCTCTACAGTAATAACTGATTATTCTTATACATACGATTCAACAGGTAAAGTAATCAGTGAAACACAAACTGATTTAGATTCTGGTGAAATTTCGTCTTTTACAACTTACGGTTATACTTGTAAATAGTAGTAAATTCATAAAATAAAAAAAGAGGCAAAATCATATTGATTCTGCCTCTTTTTTTATTTTAACATTTCCATTTGGACACAAAAAAAGAGCATCTTTATCAATGCTCTTTTTTTTATTGGATAAGATAGGAGTTATTTCTTAAACAAATCACTTACCACCAATTCTTTGCTTCCTGCCGTGTATTTGTAAAAACCTTCACCAGATTTAACACCTAAGTTGCCAGCAGTTACCATGTTTACTAATAATGGAGAAGGAGCATATTTATCTTGTCCTAAGCCATCATATAATACATTCATAATTGCTAAACATACATCTAAACCTATGAAATCAGCTAATTGTAATGGACCCATTGGATGAGCCATACCTAGCTTCATTACTGTATCTATTGATTCAACTGTTCCTACGCCTGATTGTAAACAAATGATAGCTTCATTGATCATTGGCATTAAAATACGATTGGCAATAAAACCAGCATAATCATTAGCAATAGCTGGAACCTTACCAATTGCTTTAGATAAGTTGACAACCGCCTCACTTACTTCTGGAGAAGTTTTGTAACCATTGATTACCTCTACCAATTTCATAACAGGCACTGGATTCATAAAATGCATACCAATAACCTTATCGGCTCTTTTAGTTACACTCGCAATTTTCGTAATAGAAATTGAAGAAGTATTTGAAGCCAAAATGCAATGAGCAGGAGTATATTCATCAATTTGTTTGAAAATATCCAACTTGATATTGATGTTTTCACTAGCAGCTTCTACAACCAAATCAGCATTTACACAAGCATCTTTTAAGCTAGTAAAAGTGGTGATATTTGCCAAAGTGCGTGCTTTGTCGGCTTCTGTTAAACTGCCTTTCGACACTTGCCTGTCGAGATTTTTGCCAATGGTTTCAATGGCTTTTTTTAATTGAGTTTCATTTACGTCGATCAAGTTTACGCTAT
>JBMLPO010000171.1:0-7245 GCA_049242065.1 Bacteroidia bacterium | reverse complement strand
TGCAGTGCATTATTATTACATGAGAGGCTACAATTTAGAAACAGGTGATTCACCAACTTTCTTCCGTTATGTAGATTGGATTCTAACAGTTCCTTTGATGTGCGTAGAGTTTTATTTGATTACCAAAAAAGCGGGTGCAAAAGTTTCTTTATTATGGAAATTGATTTTTGCTTCATTGGTCATGTTGATTACAGGTTATTTTGGCGAAACCATCGATAGAGGAAATAGTGTATTCTGGGGTGTAGTTTCTGGTGCTGCTTATTTCTATATAGCTTACCTAATTTGGTTTGGTGAAGTTGCTCAATTGTCTCAAACAGCAGGTCCTCAAGTGGCAAAAGCTACAAGAGTATTAGCTTGGTTTGTTCTTGTTGGATGGGCTATCTATCCATTGGGTTATATCCTTGGAACTCCAGGTGGTTTGTTTGGCATTCAATTAGTAGCTGATCCTGCTGCGGCTTCTCATGCAATGGATATCGTATACAATATTGCTGATGCAATTAACAAAATTGGATTTGGTTTGGTTATTTATACACTTTCAAGAACTGAGGAATAAATCACTTCAAACAATTCTACTTTAAAAGGGAGGTGTCTTCAAACACTTCCCTTTTTTTAATCCTGATTGATGGATAAATAACCAAATCATTAAAGCGATGCTACCTTTAAAATTTGAAAATGAATTTACAGAATTTGACTATATATTCTGTGGTGCAGGTGCATCTGCTTCCTTGCTTATATTGGAATTGAATCGATTGGATTTAATGAAAGATGCCAAGGTATTAATGATTGATAAGGAAATAAATAATAAAAAAAATAAAACATTTTGCTTTTGGGCAGAACAATTTGAACCGATATCAAATCATCTTAAAGAACTTATTTCTTATTCATGGGATAGCATACTTGATACCCATAAAAATTCGGTTGCTATTGCGCCTTTCTCATACCATCAAATTTCTAGCACTGATTTATACCAATCAATCGATTCGCTTTTTATACAAAACAACTGGACAAAAATAGAAGCACCTATCAATGATATTGCTAACGATCATTTAGGTCCTTATATCCATATAGATGGAAAAAGAATCAGAGGGAAATTCATCTTCGATTCACGAAGTCCACATTATTTAAATTCGGAAAATAATCAAGCACATCTTTATCAGAGTTTTTTTGGTTGGACCATTGAGACAAAATCAAACATCCATCTCAGCCAATCAGTTAGGCTAATGGATTTCAATATCGATCAACAAAATCAGACCCAATTCGTTTATGTACTTCCATACGCTAAAAACAAAGCCTTAGTTGAAGTAACAAGATTTGGTGCGGAACCAATTGAATCAAATACATCCCAAAAACTTTTGCATGATTATATCACAAGAGAGTTTGGTGATTACCAAATCTTGGAGAATGAATCTGGATGCATTCCCATGAGTCAACGATTCATTGAACAAGAACAGATGAATGATGTGATTTTTCTTGGTGCTAAAAATTACAATATCAAACCCAGTACAGGCTATGCATTTAAAAATATGTATTACCATGCGAAGAGCATTGCTGAATCCATAAAAAATGGAATCAATCCAATTTATTTGAATAAAAATAAACCAGATTTAAAATCAAGATTTGCCTTTTACGACTCACTATTATTAAATATTTTACTACATACACCAGAAAAAGGTAAAAGCATTTTTGTTAGATTATTCAATCAATTAAAACCTCAGCTAATCCTAAAATTCCTTGATGAAAAAACCAATATCAATGAAGAAATTTCGATTTTCTATCAACTCAAATGGAAAGTATTTTTAAAGAGTCTTTTTCATTCTTTTATAAGTAATAAAAATTCACAGGCATTTCTATTATTATTCTTGAGTTTATTACTTATTGTTATCGGGCAAATAACAACCCAATTAAATACCATTGGAAATATATTCATCTTTCTAGGTCTCATCAGCATTGGCATACCACATGGCGCTGTCGACCATTTAATGGGTATTAAAAAGAACCAGAATTTTCCAGTTTTTATACTAAAATATGTAGCATTATTTTCCGTGATGCTAGCCATTTGGATTTGGCAGCCTCTTCTAGCATTGGTTGTTTTTATCTTATACTCCTCTATTCATTTTGGAGTAGGCGACAGTAATTTATTCAAATTAAATGGGCTAGTCTCCTTTCTATGGGGGCTATCAGTGATTGCTTTTATTCTAGGAACTCATGCAACTGAAACAAATCATATACTGATGAACCTGGCTGGAATAAACCTTCCTTTTACTCTACCCAATTCAATAATATGGATTTGGCTTCCTTACGTTTTATATAGAAAAAGTTTAAGCCATTTTTTAACACTTTGCTGGCTTTTTGTTGCTGGGCATTTGCCACTTTTAATTTCTTTCTTTCTTTATTTTATTGGTCAGCATAGCTATAGTGGTTGGAAACAACTTCAATCAGAATTAAAATTAAACAGTAAAAAAATCTGGTTACATGCTCTTCCCTTTCATTCAGCAGCATGGATAATATTGGCGGTTTTCTATTATTATACTCCAAAGCCTGAAACACTAGACTTTAAGCATTATACCAATCAATTCTTCATTTTTCTTTCTTGTATCAGCTTTCCACATGTCTATTTCATACATGTCTTTTCAAAGAAGAATTTTTAATAAAAACATACTTTATAAATATTCAATAGAATTAGTTTTTAGTTGAGAACAATTTACTAGAAGACAATTAAAAAGCCAAAGTAGGAATAAACGCTAAAGGAACCATTGGCGATTATTGCTTCTTCTTTTTATCAGCAAAAACCTTTTCAAACTTTTCGATCTTAGGTTGAATCACTAACCTGCAATATCCTTTCTGTTTGTTTTGTGCATAATAGTCTTGGTGATACTCTTCTGCCCTGACAAAGAATTGAAAAGGTTCTACCGCGGTAACAATTTTTGAAGGATAGGCCTTTGCTGCATTTAAATCATTGATAATGGCCAAGGCTTTATTTTTTTGCTCTTTATCTTTATAAAAAATAACAGAGCGATACTGAGGACCTATATCATTTCCCTGCCTATTTAAAGTAGTAGGATCGTGAACAGTAAAAAATACTTCCAGAATATCTTCAACAGAACAAACAGATGGATCAAAAATAATTTGCGCTACCTCTGCATGTCCACTATTACCTGAAGACACCTCTTCATAAGTGCTATTTCTATCTGTGCCACCTGAATAACCAGATTCAACCGACTTCACCCCTTCCAACATTTCATAAACAGCTTCTACACACCAGAAACAACCACCACCTAATGTCAATGTATCCAATTGAGGCTTTTTGCTTTTGGCTTGTTGTAATTCCTTTTCACTTACAAAATCTAAGGATACAGAGTTTACACAATACCTCATTCCTGTTTCTGTGGGACCATCATCAAATAAATGTCCAAGATGTCCGCCACATTTGGCACACATAATTTCGGTGCGTTGCATACCATGACTATTATCTGTTTGAGTTTTGATTTTACCACCTTTGATTTCTTTATCAAAACTTGGCCAACCACAATGAGAATCAAATTTCATATCGTCGGTAAACAATTCATTGCCACAAGCTGCACATTTGTAAACACCCTTTTCTTTATTCATTAAGAGCTTTCCTGTGTAAGGAGCTTCGGTTCCTTTTTGACGAAGTACATAATATTGTTCCTCACTCAATTCTTTTTTCCATTGTTCCTCTGTCTTTTCAATCTTACTGCCATCTAATACTGCAGCCTGATTATTTGCTTTTTGTTTTTGCGCACAAGATTCAAGTGACAGAAACAACAAAAAGAATGTCGATAGGATTACGATTGATTTTTTCATCATTTTATTTATTGGTGCTTACTTAGACGAAATCAATTGCGATTCCTTACAAGTACAATTTTAAAAACAGCTAAACTTACGATTTGTTTACACAGACACATGAATCAAAAATCAATGAAAATGAAATGAAGGAGCTGCATAACTGAAGGAAGCTTGTCTAAAGCCAATCCTAAACAGAATCCACAATTCATTGATGTAAATGTAAAGTATCGAACAAGAAATAAATACAATCTAAACCTTAAACTTCTTTCTTGATTCTTTAATTGTTTCCATATTTTCATTCGCCCATTTTGCCAATGAATTGATATATGGAACCAATGATTTCCCTAATGATGTTATTTCATATTCAACTCTTGGTGGAACCTCTGGATATACAGTTCTACTAACCAAACCATCTGCCTCTAATGACCTTAAAGTAACAGTTAACATTTTTTGTGAGATATCTGGACCAATTTCTTTATTGATTTCATTAAACCGCAATCGAGTTTTTTCTCCCAAAACAATCAAAACCAAAATCGACCATTTATCGCCAAATCTATCCAACACACCTCTTACTGGGCAGTTTAAAATTCCGCTATCAGCATTTTTAAAATCATTTACCATTTTATTCATTTGGTTATCAGCTTTACTAACTCACAGGTAAGTTAAACACCTTCAAGCAAGTTCTTGTTTCGCCTAAAGCCTCTATTTACCTTTGCTATACAAAAGTAAGTTAATAACTTTTATTAATCAAAATCATAAAAAAATAAAACTCATGAGTAAAATTTTAATTACAGGTGCTAGTGGTCAATTGGGCCGCCAAGTTGTTTTTAATGCTTTGAAAAAAGTAGAAGCAAATCAAATTGCAGTATTGGTTCGAAATGCATCAAGTGTTCAAGATTTAGCAGATTTAGGTATTGAAATTAGGCTAGGTGATTACCATCAACCTGAAACATTAAGTACCGCATTAAATGGTATTTCGAAATTACTTTTAATTTCTTCAAATGACTTTAACAATAGACTAGGACAACATAAAAATGTAATTGATGCAGCTAAAAATGCCGGTGTAAAGCACATTTTTTATACCGGTGTAAGTCTAAAAGACATCCAACATTCACCATTGAAGCCATTACTTGGTGATCATTTTTTAACTGAGGACTATATTAAAAATTTAGGGTTCACGTATACCTTTTTACAGAACTCATTGTATGCGGAGGTAATTCCAATGTTTATTGGAGAAAATGTTTTGGAAACAGGAATATACTTTCCTGCTGGTGATGGAAAAGTGCCTTTTGTATTAAGAAGTGATTTAGCTGAAGCTACAGCAAATATTCTAACAGAAGCTCATCATGAAAACAAGACTTATCAACTTACTTCATCTACATCTTTTTCATTTAAAGAAATTGCTTTAACGCTAAGTGAATTGAGTGGAAAAGAAATACTTTATATAAGTCCTGAGCCACATGAATATGAAAACATGCTTAAACAAATTGGATTACCAGAACACATCATTACGATGTCATCATTATTTGCAGCAGGTATTAAAAACAATGATTTAAATGATATTCATATCGATTTAAAAACCTTTTTAAGTAGTGAAGAAAAAGATTTGAAGACTTACTTAAAAGACTTCTATCATTTATAAGATCAGTATCCTTAACAACAAAAGCCCCAATATGGGGCTTTTGTTGTTTACATGCAGTCTGTTATTTAACAATTAATATTACATCAAAGTTGGGTGAATTGCCTTGAAGAACACATTCAAGCATTCGCTTAAATCAAATCTTCAACATTTAGCATTCATCTTAAGAGTTTGTTTCCAATTATCTTTTGGATTTTCAACAGAACTAAACATGAGGAAAATATGTAGTTTGAATCTTCTAAAAAAATCATTGCTTTTTAAATTGATTCAAATAATCTCCTTGACTTTTCATATTTTGGCAGAAACAAGCCATGAAAAATCAACTGTTTCTGATTGCTACCTTTTTAATTTCTTCCTTTCATATCCAAGCACAATCAGCTTATAAAACCTTATTGTTTATTGGTTCCTATACAGATGAAAAACCAGATAAAGGAATTTATATCTATGAATTTGATGAAAACACGGGTACACTAAAAGCTTTAGCTAACGGAAACCAAATCACGAATCCATCCTATTTAAACATCTCTCCAAATGGAAAATTTTTATATGCCAATACAGAAACCAGAACCCCGTATTCAGGTAGCATCAGTGCATTTAACATAGATAGTTTAAGCGGACAAATCTCCCCCATCAACATGAAGTTTAGTGGAGGCGCTAATCCAGTATATTTAGACATTTACTCCTCTGGTCGGTATTTGGTGAATGCCAATTATACCGGAGGCTCTGTGTCATTATTTGAAATCAATACCGATGGAAGTTTGAACAATTATCAGTTCTTGTATCAGTTCAAAGACAGCAGTATCATCAAGAAGCGTCAAGAAAGTTCACATATCCATTCCGCTAATTTTTCACCCGATTTTAAGTATGTATATCTACCTGATTTAGGTGCAGATAAAATTCGTGTATTTGAATTCCATCCCGATTCAAACGTGCAACTTTTCGAAAACAAACAACTTGAAGTAAAGACCAAACCCGGAAGTGGACCCCGACATTTTACTTTTCATCCCTCAGGTAAATTTGCTTATTGCATAGAAGAGTTAAGTGGCACTGTTTGTGTTTACTCTTATCTTCATGGCAAACTTTCAGAAATTCAAAGTGTGAAATCTTATTCTAAAACACAAGAAACTTATGGCTCTGCAGATATCCATATTTCTGATGATGGTCGCTTTCTTTATGCCTCAAACAGATGGGACAATGAAAATACCATCAGTGTTTTTAAAGTAATAACAGATGGGAAATTACAATTGATACAACATCAAAAAACTGGAGGAGACCATCCACGTAATTTTACTTTAGACCCAAGTGGACAGTTTTTGTTGGTTGCAAATCTAATATCCAACAATATCGTTGTTTTTAGAAGAGATATTAAAACAGGACTATTAAGTTCAACAAAAAATGAAATCAAAATACCCAGCCCATCTTGCTTAAAAATGAGAAGGTATATAAAACATTCAACACAATAAAAAACTATGCACAATGCTATCAATTGGTTTGAAATTCCGGTATTGGATTTCGACCGCGCTAAAAAATTCTATGAAACTATTTTCGCATCCGAAATGTATGTGATGGAAGCTATGGGTATGAAATCTGCTTTCTTCAATGCAGACATGAAATCAGGTGGTATTGGAGGTTGTTTGATTCAAGGAAAAGGATACGAACCCTCAGATAAAGGAGCATTGGTTTACCTGAATGGTGGAGATGATTTGAATTTACCCCTTTCTAAAGTAGAAGCAGCCGGAGGCAAAATTATACTTCCCAAAAAAGCTATTGGGCACAATGGTTTTATGGCCTTTATCATG
>JBMLPO010000170.1:0-1094 GCA_049242065.1 Bacteroidia bacterium | reverse complement strand
CTCTTTCAGCCAATTGATTAGCCAAAACAGAAACTACTCTTTCTAATCCGCCACCTGTTAAAGCAGCTGCAACAAAACAAATCTTCACTTAAAAACGCTATTGGGTGATTAATTAATCAATTTACCCATGTTCAAATCAGCCTCAAAACTTGAAAATGGCTCATATCCTGAACCTGGATGAAATGTTACTTCACCAAAATATATCTTACTATCAACATTGTAAAAGTCTACTCTTACAAATTCAAATCCCTCACTTAATTTTGTTGCTAAAGCCCACATTTCTTCCAATTCTGCAGGCCTTGGAACTACTTTTTCAGTCATAGGATAACAAACAGAAAAATCTTGTTTTACCCAACTTCTATCATAAAAATTTCTGGTGTGATTGGTGTGCCTGTCAATATCAACTTGCACATAAGTTGGTTTCCCTCCAAAACAAAAGAATTTAAAATCAAGCAGCACTCCATCTGAAGGTTTCAGCAAATGTTCGCAAATGATTCTTGGAACAATGTTTTTGTATTGAGCTTCACCAGATGTTTTATAATAATCAATCTTTAACCACTCAGCCATTTTCTTTTTGTAACCTGGCCAGTCTTCAGGATTGTTCTTCTCACTAATAATTACCCAACCTGAACCGTGAGTTGGTTTAAGAATGTATTCTGCCGGAAAATCTGAAAAAGGAACTTGTTCAGCCGAATCATAAACACCATAAGCAGGAATAAGATACTGCTCCCCTATTTTCTCTTTAACCCATTCTCTTACTAAATATTTATCTGCCAAATTAGAATAGGGTGAATAATCTTTGGTTAGTTTTAAATTCAATAATTTTTCATTGAAAGTCCTTGGATTTTTTATTCTTGGATAATACCAATGTGGCCCATATAATATATGGAACTTTAAAATCTGAAACCTGAACATAAGTCCTGGCCAGTTTCTAACTATAAATGAATAAAAATTAGTTTTTAACTGCGAAATCATTTGTATACTATTTTCAAATTAAAAGTTTGAATTATTGCTCTACACAATATTTCAAGCTTCTTATTACTTCCTTTTTCTATTGATTTGAGCATCAATAATTGCTTTATTTCCAATTACAT
>JBMLPO010000169.1:4165-5237 GCA_049242065.1 Bacteroidia bacterium | reverse complement strand
AAAAGTTGAAGCTATTTCTATACAGACATTGTTCATTATCTTCTGGTGTAAACTGAACAACGGGTCCACCTGAATTTGCAAGCACTGTTACGTTTTGAGTTAATGTATCATAACAATTAGTAGAAGAACGAGCAATTAAGGTTACAGGATAAACACCAGCTACAGCAAATGATTTATTTACATTTCTCATTCCCACAACAGCACTATCATTAAAAATCCAACGGTAACAATCATCGCTTGGAGAGGTATTGGTAGAGGTATTGGTGAATGCAAATCTTGTAACACAATTACCTGGCAATGGAGCATAGGTGAAGTTTGCATTCGGACTTATACCAACCGAAGAAACATTGATGACTCTTGTGAAAGTATCGGTACAATTTTCATCTGTGATTGCAATCATGGTAACAGTATAGGTTCCATTTGAAGGATATTCATACCTTGGATTGTTAACACTTGATGTATCATTTGTAATTGAAGGAACACCAAAATCCCAGATTAAACTATCGGCATTATCTGTATAGTTATTGAACTGCATCACTGTTGTGCAACCTAAAGAATCAATACCAAAAACAGCTTTTAATTTAGGGCTAATATGAATTGGCATCGTTATGGTGTCTGCGCATAAACCATTGTTTCTTGCTATCAAAGTAACATTATAATCACCAGGTCCATATTGATGAGTGATATCGGCTGTTGAGTTGGTGCAATAAAATCCATTTCCAAATTGCCATTCGAAATCATTTCCAAAACTAGATAAATTGTGGAATGTAACTGTACCATCACAATTTCTAGTATAAGAGAAATTGGCAACAGGAGGCCCTGTATGAATTGTTTTACTAATTGAATCCTTACAGCCATAAAAATTAGTAGCAATTAATTTAACCTGATAAGTTCCTTCAGCTACATAAGTCTTAGTTGGATTGGTATCGGTACTGCTGGTTAGGTCATCAAAATTCCATAAGTATGAAACAGAAGCACCTGGACTGCTAGATAAATTATTGAAGTGGAAAGTATGTCCACTAAAACATTGATTATCGTTATTGACATCAAAATTTGCAACTGGAGGATTGTT
>JBMLPO010000169.1:0-4155 GCA_049242065.1 Bacteroidia bacterium | reverse complement strand
TCCAGCAGCATTGGCAGTATAAGAAGCATTTACAGCACCTGGAATTAAAACATTATTTTTATACCATTGGTAAGTAAAATTAACACCCGTAGTGCTGCTTAGTGTAGTTTGACCACCAGTACAAATACTTGTATTACCAGAGATGACAGGAGTTGCTACATTACATTTATAACCAGCATCAATGGTAGGATTGTGTCTGTTAACACCTGAATTATTAACTAAATTCATGGTAAATACAGGACTTAAACCCGTAGTTACAGAAGCATCACTATTGCCATTCACACCAGCTGAAGTATTTCTTGTAGTGAGAACTTTGGTTTGGAAATTGAGAGGGAATTGAACTTGGTAGTCTGCACTTTCATCAATAACAAAATTATAGTAACCTGGATTCCCAGCACCATCATTTGCTGTAATAGTAGAATCGATTAAAATCATACCTGATCCCATGTTACGGTACAAATAAACCTTCATTCCATTAATTCCATTGGCTGCAGATTCATTTTGAAGTCCGTTTTTATTGGTATCAATCCATACATAATTTCCGATTGATCCTAATGGATAATAACCAGCATCTATAGTAGTATTGTCTTTATCTTGACCAGATCCCGATGCATTAATAGTAACTAAACCACTTAAGCCACCCGAAAGAGAAGCATCATTGTTACCATTGGTTTGATCTGTTTGAATAGACACTGGACTTAATAAATATTCATTGTAATTGGTTGGAAATTGTACATAGTATTTACCAGAAGCCAATTCTATGAATTTATAATAACCTGGGTTACCATAGAAATCACTACCAGAAATCGTTGAATCTAATAAAACATCATCTCCACCACCAATAGCATTATCAGCTCCAGCACCATACAAATAAATCTTCATTCCATTTAAACCCAAAGAAGAAGCCTCATCTTGCAAACCATTTTTATTGGCATCAATCCAAACATAATCACCTAAAGAACCCAATACTGGCGTACAAGTAGTTCTCATGCCCACCATGATTGGAGTAGTAGGTAAAAGTTGTGAACTGTTATCGGCACGAGAAGCTTGGTACATGATGGAATTATTCATCAATAAATTAATTGGTGTACCAACTGGAGCGCGCATTTGCCAAGACAATACAATAGAATCCAATGCAGGTAATACAGCAGACCTTGTAATTTTAATGGCTTTAACCGCAGTTATATCCATAGGCGGAGTGTTGGTCCAAACCGGATTGCTGCAGCCACCGGGATTGCTTGCCGGCGTAAAATCACTTAGACAAGGATTACTTGTAGTGGTATAAAAAACACTTGAACTTGGATCACTGATTGAAACAGGACCTACCAAGTTAGCAAACCATTGTGAGCCTCTAAAATCACCAATAAAAGGAAACACATCAACCAACACGAGATCTTTTGCTGCAACATTTCCTAAATTTTTGATGGTAATTTTATAGTTTACAGGACCCGCTTCTTGAGCAATTGCTGTAGTTGGGTAGTATACATAAGTTGGATCACAACCATTCTGACCTTTATAAGCTCTTAATGCCACAGCTGAAATTACAGTAATATCAACTTCATCAGTTACACCATTGAATAGACCATTTGAACTATTGAGATAAGCACGATTATGAATGCCAGCAGGAGGAGTGCCTGGTTCAATGACAGCTCTAAATCTGATCGCATAAGTTTTTCCAGTTGTTAATGTACCAAGCGACCAATTTAAAATGGTATCGTTTGTAATTGTTGGTGTGATAGTACTAGCTACATTATCAATATACAAAGTAGATGAACCTGGTACATAAGTTAATCTTGAATCTAGGGTATCTGTTACAACTACTGCACTTGCATTTACATTTCCACCTAGATAGGTGCTGAATTGATAGGTGACGGTATCACTTGCGCGGTAGTTGCCATCTGAATTGATAATAGATTTATTGGTGAAACCAAATACTGGTTGCGGAATCATGATTTCGGCAGACCCATTACAATTGGTGTAAGAATTCATACTACCACCAAAATAATAAGCACCTTCAGAGTGGTTGCTAACAAGCGTACCATCATCACCAATATTGGAAGGATTATAAGTGGTACCTTCTACAATTGGACTTCCATCTTTAGCACCCATAGCAGATGTTCTAGAATCGCCACAATAGCTGAAATCTTGACTACCACCAATAGGTAAATTACCTTTTACGATAAACTTTACTCTTGTAATGTACTCTCCAGAAGGAAGTGAAACGGATATGTTTTTTGTTTTACCACTTAAAGCTGCGATTGCAGTTGAAGAGTAAGTACCTTCATAAACAAAAGAGTTGATATTGGTTTGGTAATATACTTCAATAGTTGCTGGGGCAACTGAGTCAAATCCATCGTAAACAGGACGCACTTTGATTTGAGAAAAGTCGATATTTTTATCTACATCATAAATAAGCGATACGGAATCGAGTTCTGTATTACCCGAATTGTACCAACCATTACTGAACCAATTACAATTGGTACCAGAAAGAATGTGTTTATTCATCCAATAAGCTGTGGCTGCAGTTATGCCTCCACCCCAACAAGAAGCCCCAGGTGTGGGTGTTTCGATATTAAAACAGATATTACCATTTTTAGTACTATTGGAATAAGTACCTATAGGCAATACTGGAATCTCTCCAAACAAATACGCTGTATTACAAACCAAATCCCCAATTGAATTAGTTGGACTTGTATACCTCACACTAACGTATGCAGAAGAAGAAAAGGAAGTAGAAAATGGAGAAGCCCAAGTCCAAGTGATGGTTCTATCACTCGGATTGTAAACAGGAGCGTTTGAGCCACTGAAACCTGTAGCTTCTACAAAATCAACACCTAAAGGCAAAGTATCAACCAAAACCACATTATTTAAATTTAATGCAGCAGATGAAGAACTAACCGAAGAAATACCAATTTGATAAATAGTGATATCATCAATAGCACCTCCGGCAGTTTTGTTTTTATTGACTGTAAATTGATTAGACGCAATTGCTGTTACATTTAAAATATTGGAAGAAACAGCACCTGTTCCGCCACCAGGATTGAGGTTATTATCTGCATCGATAGTTGCCATTAAGTCTGGTGAATAACCATTCGGAGTTGTACCGTTTAGGTATTTGAATCTGATTTGTAATTGACCCGTGCTACCTGCAGGAATAGGGTTCACAAATACAATATCAATTTCATTGGTTCCAGAATTATAGGTAACAGCGCTTACCTGACTTTCATCGAACTCTACAGAATTGGCAAAAGGACTGATTACAAATGGAACCAAGTTACTTGGTAATTGAATATTGGCTCTAACATTAACACCATTATCTGTTAAACTAGAAACCTGATAATTCAAAGTATAAATAAATTGATTACCTGTATTTACAGAACTAAAATTGCTTGTTGAAGAAAGACTTAGTTCGACACTTGCCTTGGATTGAAATCCAAAAACAAACATCAGCAATATAGTGCTAAGAAAATAGGTGCAATTAACACCCAAGTTATTTAATTTTTTCATCATGGAAAGAGGAAAAACTCCTTGATTTTTTAACAGCCTTTGATAACAGAAAAAGTGACTAAACCATCTTTGTTGATACCCACCACAGCTTTGCAGGTTCCAGTAGCATTGAGATTGTACTGGTATAAGGTATTTTGGATGATTTGATCTGGCTCACCAAAAAGATAAATAATTTCATCTTTCGTAGTTGTATGTGAACCGATGGCATCTCCTTCAATTTGAGGATTGGCTCCCCCTACTTGAAGGGCTTTGATTAATATTTGTAATTTTTCAAAATAAATTAGGCGGTTTGAACCGGCAGCTAATTTAAATTGTTCTGAAATGGCTTTATCTGCCGACTTCAGTTTTGGCTCCCCTGTAAATTCAGGTTTGTAGACTGAATAAGCAGAAATAGCACTTGTAAAGATTCCACAAAAAACGAGCACAAAGAGCACCCATCTTCTGGTAGAAATATTTAAATTTTGCATAATTAGAACTAGTAAAGGTTAAAACAAAGATAGATGATAACCTGATACTTGCATATTTTACTGCTTAAAAAGTGACAATTTGAAGCGTTTAAATGTTAAAAAAGCGAAAAAGTGCGACAATTGGTGGTTAAAAAATGTCAATGATGAGCTAAATTGAGGTTTTTATAAAAAATGACTCAAT
>JBMLPO010000168.1:0-3534 GCA_049242065.1 Bacteroidia bacterium | reverse complement strand
ATTTTACCATGAACTGAGAAATAATCATAACGTATTAAATTGGTACCCATACTATCAGCTTCATTGAAAGTACTGCTTTTGTTTTCATTCTTTTGGGCATTATTAAATACACCATCCCAATCAAATACAAAGGCTTTAATTCCATTAAACTTTGCTTTTAATTCGTTGATTGGATGAACGAAAATCCCTCCTATTGCTTCAAATTTCTCTTGAATTTCCATATTGCTGCATAAAAAAAGGAGGACAAGCCTCCTTTCTCATTTTATTTAAAATATTAATCTTCTAAATCTTGGATGTCTAACATTCCAATTGGCTTACCATTTTCTGTTACAAGAATGGTATCAACTTTAGTAGATTTGAACAATCCCATTGCTTCATTTAAAAGAGCTGACCCTTCTATTGAAACTGGTTTACCGTATTCAAAATCTCCCATTTTCTTACTTAAAACATCACGTCCTTCTGCTTGTAATTTCCTTCTTAAATCGCCATCAGTGAATACGCCTTTAAGCGATCCATCAGCATTTGTGATTGTGATGGCACCAAAGCCATACTCAGTCATTTTAACGATGGCTTCAGCTAAATCAGTTTGGGTATCAACTATTGGATTTGTTCCGTTTAAAGCTTCTTTCACACGCACTGTCATCAAACGAGTATCACGAATGAATTGGTCTGTTCCAACTGTTGTGAAATGATTTTCTGTTAACTGCTTCATTATTTTTAATGGAACAGTAATGGTATGTACACCTAAGTTTAATGCATTACGTACATGTTCCATGGTACGTACTGAAGAGAACATCACTTTGGTATCATATCCATAATGGTCAACAGCAGAAACAATCTGATTTACCAAATCAAGTGCATCATGACCTTGATCTTGCAAGCGCCCTACTAAAGGACATACATAAGTTGCACCTGCATGCATAGCCATATAAGCTTGTTGTAAAGTATAAACTAAATGAACATTTACTAAATAACCTTTACTTCTCAATAATTTACAAGCACGAACCCCTTCTAAAGAAACAGGAATTTTGAAAACGGTTTTCTTAGGATCCAATCCCAAAGCCAACTGACGTTCAGCTTCAGCCAAAACCTCTTCAGCAGTATCACCTAGCGCTTCAATTTGAAGAACGGGAACCATTTTAGAAAGTTTCACAATCATACCATCAATATCGGTGATACCTTCACGTTGCATGAAAGTGGGTGTGGTTGTTAAACCATTCAAAAAGCCTAATTTAAAACCTTCTTCAATTTCTTTAAGGTTTGCTGAGTCTAAGTATAATTCCATTTTTATTAATTCTATTTTATATCAAAGGGGTCAAAAATAATTTTAATTCTTTAATTATCTATATCGAATCCATAAAGGCCTAAAATCCATAGTTATATGAAACACCAATTGTAATTCCTGAAGGACCAAGAATCTGAATCGCAGACTTTTGATTACTAGAAAAACTTACGTCCGCAACTGGTACTAATTTATTTCCAACTAAAATTGTCTTATCAGTAAAACCATATATTTGTTTATTTAAACCAATCGCATAACCCAAGTCGATAGTAAATCTGTTTCCTCTTTTGGTTACAAACTGCCTTTGAATTCCCGCATTTAGTGTATTAACAGGATCTAAAAATACAGTGGTATTTACTTTTGAATTCACTCCATTATAAACAATTTCAAATTCGGTATTTAATTCTTGAATTCCGCTTGTTTTGGTAAAACCTAGAAAGGGACACCAAGAATTTTTACCTATTGAATTGAAAATTCCTGTAATGCCAACTTTGCTGCCATAAGCACCAATGCCAGTATTCAGTTCGAGAAGAGTTGTTTCTGTTACCCTATAGCCCAATCCTATGCCAACTAAACCATATTTATATTGCACACCAGTACCAGCAGAAACATAATACTTAGGTAAAGGCAGCTCTTTCAAAGATAAATCTTTTGAATAAGGTGATTGGTATTGTGTAAATCCCAGTAAATAGGAAAACATCAATAGAATAAAGAAATAGAGTCTCATATGAACTATTTTCTGTAAGAAACTTCAATTTGATGCATTTCAATTAATGGTTTCATGAATTCTTCTAAATCATAAACCGACAATTGAGATGCAGCATCACATAAAGCATTGGCAGGATCTGGATGTGTTTCAATAAATACGCCATCAACACCCGCAGCAACACCTGCACGACTTAAAACTGGCAAGAACTCTCTAGCTCCACCTTTAGGATCAGCACTTGGTGTACCATATTTTCTTACACAATGTGTGATATCAAATACAACTGGATAACCAATATTTCTCATGTGATAAAAACTTCTTGGATCTACAATTAAATCATTGTAACCAAAAGTAAAACCACGTTCAGTCAAGATAACTTGATCATTGCCAGATTCAACACATTTGGCAACAGGATGCTTCATATTATCTGGAGCCAAAAACTGACCATGTTTAATATTCACAACTTTACCTGTTTTTGCTGAAGCTACCATTAAAGTACTTTGCATACATAGATAAGCTGGAATCTGAATTACATCAACCACTTCACCAGCTGCAGTAGCTTGATCGGGGTAATGCACATCTGTTAAAATTGGAAAGCCAAATTGTTCACGAATCTTTGCCAATAATGCAACACCTTTGCTTAAACCTGGACCATCATAATATTTTAAACTGCTTCTATTATCTTTTTGAAATGATGATTTATAAATCATCTTGATGTTTAATCTTTCAGAAATCTCTTTCAACTTTTCTGCAGTCTTCATCATGATTGATTCTTCTTCAATCACACAAGGACCAGAGATTAAAAACAACTCATCACTTCCACATTCGATGTCACCTACTTTTACAATTTTTGTCATGTTATCAATTCCTTTACATTCTTCTAAATAAACCTTCAATAAATTCAATACTAATCTTTTCTTTCCAATCTGTTCCAATAGCGTGATTCCACATATGGTGCAAATTATAGGCTACATGAGCCATAGCAGTAATTTCTGAATCAGACCAATTTTTACTAAGATTCTTTGGTAAAACTATTCCATGTTTAGCAAGCATGGTATTAAACTCAGCAACACCTTCTGGATAAAAATCGCCAAGGTGTTGAAATGCTAAGCAATTTGCATAACAATGTTTTTCACCAAATACTTTACTTAAACCATAACTTAAAGCATGACAAACTCCAACCTCAGAATAAGTTAAACTTAAACCACCCATTAAAGAAGCTACCATTAACTTATCATCATTCTCTGGCGATTGACCTGAATTTTCACCAAGATAAATATCACGGCATAACTTAAGTGATTGTTCACCATAAGCCATACTATAAGCATTATTTAAAATACCATCACGACTCTCAATACAATGAATAAAAGTATCCATTCCTGTATAGAACCACTTATCAACAGGCACACTAGAGGTTAATTCAGAGTCAAGAATTACTTGATCAAAAATGGTCCATTCACATTTTAATCCAAGTTTTTTCTCAGGACCAGTTAATACTGCAGTCATGCTGCATTCTGCCCCAGTTCCGGAAATTGTTGGAACACCT
>JBMLPO010000167.1:0-1536 GCA_049242065.1 Bacteroidia bacterium | reverse complement strand
GTACCTTTTGCTTCTTGTAATACACTCGATTATGCGGCTCCAACAACCCCAACCATGAACCTATTCTCATCTAATATAACTTCAAATAGTTTTACTTTAAATTGGGTTAATGGAAGTGGTTCCAATAGATTATTGGTTATTAAGCCAGGTGCAAATTCTCTAACTTTTATTCCAAATCCGGGACAAACCTATTTCAACAATACAACGCTTTCAGATGGTACAATCATTTACACAGTATCGCCTAATGGGAGTGCTTATGGAATAGGAAGCCTCAATCCGGGTACTACCTATTCTGTTGGCATGATAGAATTCAATAATTATTCGGGAGTTGGGCCAAGATATTGCGCAATTATTCCTAAAATAAATGTTACCACCTCAAACTTTGCAATTTTACCAACTTTCCAAACCTCAAATCTGAGTGTGAATCCTGGTATTACTTCTGCTACTATTAACTGGACACGCGGAAATGGTGGCAGAACAATGGTTATTGTTACTAAGTTTCCATCGCAACCATCCTTTGCGAATACTACAATATTTGCAAACAATGGCATGAACTATTTTGGAACCCCTAATTTGGCATTATCTACCGGTGGTTCTATTCTTTCCTATAGCGGAGGTCAAGCTCAGTGTGTATATCATGGCACAGGGAATTCTGTAGTTTTAACCAATTTAAATCCTGGTTCTGTTTATCATGTAGCAGCCTTTGAATCAAATGGTGGTGGTTTTGGTGGGCTAGGTAATGTGGTTTATTTAACAAACCCAAGGCCAATCACTTCATTCACAACAAACAATCTTGTTATTGCTCCTTCTTCCGCACCTTCTGCTCATGGTGTTATTGTGAGTCAAGATGATGCTAGGATAAATTGGTCTGGTGGAAATGGTGGTAATAGTTTGGTTTTATTAAAGAAAGATGGTCCAGTTAATTTTACTCCAGTTAATGATGTATTTTATCCTGCAAATACATCATTTGGTTCTGGCCAACAATTGGGTACCGGCAATTATGCTGTCTATACTTCAGTTTCAAATAGCTTCGTAAATATAGCTAACCTTGAACCTGATGCTGAGTACCATTTTGCTATTTATGAGTACAATGCTCAACAAGCTAATTATAAGTACAATCCTAATGCCTACAGAGGAATTTTTAGAACCTCAAGAGCTTGGCCAGTAAGAGCGGGTGGTCCTAAAAAAGATGCTGGAGGTGGTGTTGTAACTGACGCTTCTGGAAATGTTTATGTTGCAGGAACTTTCGAACAATTTGGTTCTTGGGGTACGAATTCATTACCAGCTTTTGGTGGTAACGATATTTTCTTAACTAAATATTCAGCAACTGGTAAACCTCAATGGGTTGTTAGGCAAGGTGGCACAGATGCAGATGCAGCTTCTGCCATTGCCATTGATAATTCTGGTAATTTAATCATGACTGGTAGTTTCAGAGGTACAGGAACTTTTGGTACAGGTAATACTTTAATTTCTAATGGTATTGATGACATTTTCCTATCAAAACTCACTCCTTCTGGTGCTGTGGTTTGGAGTAAA